>CANQBI010000010.1 GCA_947589435.1 uncultured Bacilli bacterium | reverse complement strand
GAAGAAAAATATATAGAAATTGTATATAAATAAAAGAAAAAACAGGTAGTTTGGCATATAAACTATGCACACTACCTATAATAAAAAATGAGGTGGATTATGGGACTATTAAAAAGACTATTAAATAGTGAGTATAAAGAATTAAAAAGGTTTGAAGGCATTGCCGATAAAATTGTCGCTTTAGATGAAGACATGCAAAAATTAAAGGATGCCGATTTTAAAAAGAAAACAGAAGAATTTAAAAAAAGACTAGATAATGGGGAAACTTTAGATGATATTTTAGTAGAGGCCTTTGCTTTAGCAAGAGAAGCCGCTTATAGAACGATTGGCGAAAAAGCCTTTTATGTTCAACTTCTAGGAGGACTTGCTATCCATTATGGAAATATTGCCGAGATGAAAACTGGTGAAGGTAAAACATTAACCACTATCTTGCCTGCTTATGTTAATGCTTTAACAGGTAATGGTGTTCATGTTGTAACAACCAATGAATACTTATCAACGCGTAATGCGGAATGGATGAGACCGGTTTATGATTTACTAGGGGTAACTGTAGGTATCAACTTAAGAGAAATGAGCCCAAAAGAAAAACAAGATGCTTATAATTGTGATATTTTATATTCCACTAATAATGAAATTGGTTTTGACTACTTAAGAGATAATATGGTCGTAAGAAGTGAAGATAGAGTTCAAAGACCACTTAACTTTTGTATTATCGATGAAGTTGATTCGATTTTAATTGATGAAGCGAGAACACCACTTATTATAAGTGGGGGTAGAATGAACTCTAAAAATCTTTATGTGGAAGCTGATAGAGCCGTTAAAAGATTAAAAGAGGAAGAAGATTATGATATTGATGTTAAAACTAAAAATGTTAGTTTAACAGCCGAAGGTAGTAAGAAAATTGAAAGTTATTTCAATTTAAAAAATCTATATGATTTAGATAATACGGCTTTAGTACACCATTTAAATCAAGCATTAAAAGCCAATTATGGTTTTAAAAAAGATGTTGATTATGTAGTGCAAGATGATGCGGTTATTATCGTTGACCAATTTACTGGTCGTTTAATGTTTGGTCGGCAATTTAGTGATGGCTTACATCAAGCAATTGAAGCAAAAGAAAATGTAACCATTAATGAAGAAACGAAAACAATGGCGACGATTACATTCCAAAACTTATTTAGAATGTATAAAAAACTAGCTGGTATGACAGGTACTGCCAAAACTGAAGAAGAAGAATTTAGAAATATCTATAACATGTATGTTATTGAAATACCAACAAATAAAGAAGTTATTAGAGAAGATTATGCTGATTTAGTATATGCTACTAGTAAAGGTAAATATAATGCGATTATTAATTATGTTAAAGAAATACATGCAACTGGTGAACCAATTTTGATTGGTACTATTTCTGTTGAGGCCAACGAATATTTAAGTAGTTTACTTAAAAAAGCGGGATTAAAACATGAAGTTTTAAATGCGAAGAACCACGAAAGAGAAGCGGAAATCATTGCCAAAGCGGGAGAAAAAGGCGCCATTACTTTGGCAACTAACATGGCTGGTCGTGGTACCGATATTAAGTTAGGCGAAGGTGTTAAAGAACTTGGAGGCCTTTGTGTAATTGGTACGGAAAGACATGAGTCCCGTCGTATTGATAACCAATTAAGAGGTCGGGCTGGTCGGCAAGGAGATCCAGGTAAAAGTCAATTCTTTGTTTCTTTTGAAGATGATTTAATGCGTCGTTTTGGTACGGAAAGTATTAGAAATATGCTAGCAAGACTTGGTATTGAAGAAACGCAAGCTATTCGTTCTAAAACTTTAACTAAGAGTATTGAAACGGCTCAAAAGAAAGTTGAAGGTAACAACTACGATATCCGTAAGACTTTACTTGACTATGATAATGTCTTAAATGAACAAAGAGAAATTATCTATAATAGAAGAAATGAAATCTTAGATAGTGATAGTATTCACGAAAACATTTTAGGGGTATTTAAAAATACCATTACTAATTTAATTGAAAGTCATTATTCTAAAGATGGAAGCATTAGTGAAGATGATAAAAAAGAATTAGTTGAATATGTTAATGCCAACTATCTTAAAAATGATGCTTTAAAATTAAAAGATGTTAAAGATTTAAATGATGAAGAATTAAGAGAAAAAATTTATAAATTAATTATTTCTGATTATGAAAAGAAAATGATTGATACGCCAGTTATGAATGAATTCGAAAAAGCAATATCTCTTCGAATAATTGATTCTAACTGGGTAGATCATATGAGTGCCATGGAACATTTAAAGGAAGGTATTTCTTTAAGAGGTTATGGTCAAACTAATCCAATTCAAGCTTATACGATGGAAGGATTTGAAATGTTTGATAGTCTTCTTGTTAAAATTGAAGATTTAACGGCTCAATTCTTACTTAAAGCGGAAGTTCGTCAAAATAGTGAAAGAAAACAAACTTTAAAAGGAGTGGCTAATGATGGTAAAGAAACTGTTAAAAGTGCTCCAAAGAGAGTTACAAAAGTAGGAAGAAATGATTCGTGTCCTTGTGGGTCTGGTAAGAAATACAAAAATTGTTGTGGTAAATAATTAAAAAATAAGGGGTTACAAATAATTAAAATATATTATGGAGGTTTTGGTATGAATATATTAGAATGGGAAGTAAAACTTGAAGATAAACAAAAATTAGTTAAAGAAAGGATTTTACAAAGCTTATATTTGTTAGAACGACAAGCAAAAACGGTGGATGAAAGAGATAAATATTTTATGAAATGCTATTATATTAGAGAATATGGAATATATCTGGAAAGTGTTGAAGAAAATGTGGCTTTATGGAGTGTAGGATTTACCCATTCTAAAGATAATACTAGAGATAATATATTTTATTTTTATACGGATTTAGAAGGACAACTTTTGTTTAATGGTTTAACATTCAGTTATGCTACACCGTTTTCTCAAGGAATCTCCTTAGTTAAAGAAAATAATAAATGTTATTTTATTGATATAAAAAAAGAAAAAATATATTGTATAGATAAAGAAATAGAAATTAATCAAATATGTAATTATAAAAATGGTATGGTAGCATTATTGGATAATAATCTTAGATGGGGAGCATATAAATTAAATCTTAAAACGAAAACCCTAGAGGGTGTTATTCCCTTTATTTGGAATTACTTATGTATATCTAGAAAACAAGATACCGTTTATGCGGGAATTTGGGATGAATATTATATAAATGAAGTTGGTGACCATATTTCCACCCGTATTTATGGGCTACCTCAAATGGAGGCTCCAGTTGGCTTTGGAAAGTGGGAAAAATTACCGTCACCTCCTACTTATTCTCGCTATTTTATTTTGAAAATGAATATAGCTAGAGCTCAAAGTGAAAGATATATAAAATCTTATTTTCGTTCGTCATATGTAGATGAACGGGATTTTGGTTATTTATATTATCGTGGGGCAACAGATATGGGTTTTCATTTTGGCGAAAATCAAGATGAACAATTAGGATTTAGTGATGGAACAATTGTAAAAACAAAAGATTTGGATAGTTATAAAAAAATATTAATTAAAGAGAAGTAATATAATAATATAAAACTGAAAGTTTACTAAAAAAGATTGATAAACTTTCAGTTTTTATCTAAAGATTATAAAAAGATAAAAAACTTGATTAATCTATTTTGCTATTATATTATATTTAGGAGGTGATTTAAATGTTTACTTATAATGATAGAGATCAAAGAGAAGAAGATTTTATTAATAATTATGAAGGAGAGCCTGAAGAATCAGTTGATTCTGCATATAAAAGATTTTTAGAAGATGGATTGAGCGAATTTTTAAATTCTTTTGATAAAGAACTTTTTGAAAATGGTCAATTTGCAATAACTATATCTATAAATAAATTACAATTTCCCGGTTGGAATTTTGATGATGTTGAAGAAAAGAAATTTTTAGTTATGGAGGTTATTTGGTATCCTTATCCTCAAAAGCAAGAAAATCAAGAAAAATATGAGTTTTTTGATAATTATGATAATGATAATTATAATGAATATGATAGTTATGATTATGATGCTTATGATGATAATGATGAAGAATATTTTCAAAAAAAAGAAAGAGAATCGAAAGATTTGAAGAAATATGATGAAACTGGTGATATAATATATTGTTGTGAACTTTATGATTATATAGATTATGAAATGAACATTGAATTTGAATATAGTTTAATAGACAAAATAAAATGCTTTTTGAGTAATTTTATTTATGAAATTGGTAAAGATAAGAATATTTCAAATAGTATATCTTTGTGTGAAAAAATAAATTATGAAGATTTTATAAAAGCTAGAGAAGAAGAATTAGGAAGAATTAATGGAAAAAATCTTAAAAAAAGCAGATAAAAATATTTATAAATATTATTAAAATTTTTTTAAATAAATATAACAGTGTATAATTAATTAGTATTGGATGGGGGCAATAATGATGAAAATAGTTTTAGGTTCTAAAAATATATCGAAAAGGAAAGCTATTGAGTTAGCATTTAATAATTTAAATATAAATGATTTAGAAATTGAACTTATAGAAGTTAATTCTCATGTTAGTTCAAAACCTTTAAATAATGATATCTTACTAGGGGCTCATAATCGAAATCAAGAATTAAGAAAATATTGTTTAGATAATAATATTTCATATGATTTATTAATAAGTATTGAAGGTGGTTATGAACAAATAGTAGACTATTACTTTATTGTAACTTATGCCTCAATTATTGATAAAGATGGCTGTGAATTTATAGGTAAATCACAAGGATTACAAATTACTAAAAAAATGTATGAATGGGTTAAAGGGGGTAAATCTTTAAATATGGTTATTGAAAATATATTAAATAATAAAGAAAATAAAAAAGAAAATGGTATAAGTGGATATTTAACTAATAGTTTTTATTATAGAAGTTATTTTGATTCTAGTGCTGTTATTAGTGCTTTTCAAGTTATGAAAAATTATAATATAACTTATGAAAAATTAGAAAAGCAATTATAATTAAATAGATGAAGTCCTTTTATTAGGACTTTTTTGAAAATAAAATTTATTTGAATTTAATTTAATATTGCGTTAATATATTCTCACAAGACCTAAGGTAGGTAGCTAAAAGCTAAGCGTATGTTAAGTACGTTGCCCCTTAGGCATTTTTTTTATAAAAATTTAAAATTTGAATATGTCGGAATTTTCGACAGGTTCAAAAAAATTATATTTTAAATTGGAATTAAATAACTAGCAGTTAAAAGTCGAGGTGACAGTTGACACCAAAAAGGCTATGGCGTATAATATAATTAGATAGAAGAAGAAATTATGAAAAAAATTTTATATTGTTTTAATTGTAATAAGGATGTAGAGCCTGTATGTAATGTACAAAAAAATAAATATATAGTTCATAAAAAAGAAGTACAAGTTAAAGAAAAGGTTTTTACATGTCCTTTATGTCATAATGAATTATTTGATGAAAATTTAAATACTTCTTTATATGATATTTATAATGAATATTTAAAAATATATGATTTATCATTTTCAAAACTAAAAGAGATAAGAGAATCATATAATTTATCTCAAGAATTATTTGCTAAATCTCTTGGATGGAGTAAAAGAACGATTATAAGATATGAAAATGCTGATTCTTTACCTCAAAATCAATATTTACAAATTTATAACAAAATTAAGAATAGTAAAAGTGAATTTATTAATATTTTAAAAGAAAATCGTAAATCATTGGGAGAAGAGTTATATTTTAAAATTTTTAATATAGTAAATACTGAATTAGATATCAAAACAATAAATGTATTTTTATATGTTTTAAAAGATAATTTTTTAACTAAAACTCAAATAATGAAAAATTTATTTTCGATAGATTTTCAATCATTTAAAGAATATTCTAAACCTATTACTTCTTTTAAATATGCACATGGTACTTATGGACCAATTTTTGATAATAAAGATGCTATCTTAAATTTATTAGTAAAACAAAATTATTTGGAAATGGTAAATGATGAAGAAGATAAAATATTATTTAAACCTACAGTAGAACCAGATTTGTTTTTGTTTAGTAAACAAGAAATTGAAATTATGGATAAAGTTTTACTTAAGCTAAAGGGTAAAAATGCTAAAAAATTAACAGATTGGTCACATAAATTTATAGGATGGATTGAAACAAACGATGGAGAATTAATAAATTATTCATATGCTAAAGATTTTGATCTTTCAAAAAATTGGTAATTAATATTTGATTATTTAAGGAGTTTTAAAATTATGGATAAAGAAGAATATTTAAAACAAGTAAGAAATGCTCATGTGTGTTGTTCACATAATAGAGAAAATTTAGAAAAAGTAAATAAATGTGGTTGTTTTTATTGTTTGAAAATATTTAATCCTAAATTAATATCTGAGTGGTGTGATGATAATACTACCGCTATATGTCCTTTTTGTGGGATTGACTCAATAATTTATGAAAATAATAGTTATCCCTTAAATAAAGAATTTTTAGAAGCAATGAAAAAAGAATGGTTTTAATTATGTGGAAAATCACGGAATTAAAATAGATTTAATAACTTTAATTGATAATCCATGATAGTTTGTAATATTGGCAATAATAAAATAAGAGAACATTTTGCCAACATCGGCAAAATGATGCCAATACCAAGTGAACAAAACCAAAATATAATTGTTAAAGTGAACCATTTGTGATATAATTAAGTAGTCAAATAGGGGAGGAGAAAATGGCAAAAGATTTAACAAATTCTAAAATAGATAGACAAAATATATTAAATAATAATTTTGCTATGAGTGAAATAGAGAAAGCTTGTAATATAGATGGTATTATCTTTGAAGATAAAATAACTTTTACTAAGGAACAAGTAGCAAATTTTTATGAGGTTGATGTTAGAACTATAGAAAGATATTTAGAAGACAATAAAGATGAATTTATTGCAAACGGTTATGATATATTAAAGGGTAGTAGGCTTAAAGCTTTTATAAAAAAATATAATGATAAGGTCACCGACATAAATGTCGGAGACCTTGCATCATCAATACCTTCTTTAGGAATATTTGATTTTAAAGCATTTTTAAATGTAGGAATGCTTTTAGTAGAAAGCGAAAAAGCTAAAATTATAAGACAAAACATATTAGATATTGTAATAGATACAATAAATGTAAAAACTGGAGGAGCAACAAAATATATAAATCAAAGAGATGAAGATTTTTTAAATTCGTGGTTTGATGAAGAGAATTATAGAAGAGAATTTACAGATGCTTTGAATAATTACGTGGCAATGGGAAATATAAAATATGCTATATATACTGATAAAATATATGAAAGTATTTTTAGAGAAAAAGCTGCAGAATATAGAAGTATATTAAAATTAGAAAAAAAAGATAAAACTAGAGATACATTTTATTCAGAGGTTCTTGACTTAATAGCATCTTATGAAACTGGATTAGCCGAAGTTATTACAAATAAATATAATGAGTTAGAAAGAAAATTAACTCCATATGAGACAGATGAGTTATTTGGAGAATTTGAAAAACAATCATTGTATAAACCATTAATTAACAAAGTTCGTGTTAAAATGGCAAGTAGAGATTTTGCTTTTAGAGATGCTTTACATATAAAATTAAAAGATTATATTACTCCATTAGAAGCAACAGAATATGAAAGATTTTTAGGAGAAAAAAGTGAAGATTTAAAAGAAAGATTAGAAGAAGCAAAAGATGTTTTTGAGCGCTTAAAGGAGAGAGAGTAATGTATTATATTACTAGTGAACAAGCTAAAAGCATACATAAGACTACTATTGAAGTGAGTGGAGGAGGAACTACCGATATTATTCACTTTGGACAACTAGAATCTGTACTCCAAAATATACAAAATGACGAATATTATCCAACATTTGTAGATAAATTAACTCATTTGTTCTATTGTACTTGTCAATTTCATTGTTTTGCTGATGGAAATAAAAGATTAGCATTATCGTTAAGTGCTCAGTTTCTTCTTTTGAATGGATATTTAAACATAGCATCAAAATTTATTTATGATATGGAAAATATTAGTTATCATGTTGCAGCTGGAAAAATAAGTAAACAATTTTTACATGAAATTTTTGAATCATATTTCAATGGTACATTTGAATCAGAAGAAATGAAATTAAAAATTTATGAGGCAATATCAGAAAATAATTTAGTAGAAGTGTAAGATATAGAATATAATTTATGAATTGTTAGGGAGGTATTTGATATATGACAAAAGATATAGAATTAAGTCCTAATTTAAAGAAATATTATAGTATAATGAATAGATATTATAAAGGAGAATTTGGGGATAAACATTTAACTATAAAAGAAATATTAGTAAATGCTAATGAAGAAAATTTATTTAAGGAAATGAGTAATTCAGAAATAGAATATTTAATTAACAATAGTAGTGGTTTTATGAAATTAATGTTTTTAGATATTCAAAAAAGAAAACTAGAAGAAGTAAAAGAAAGTATTAGATCTTTTTCTTTAGAAGAAGATAGTTTAAAAAGATAATTTTAAAATTACTTATTGACTAATGTTGTTATTTGGTATAATATTTAAATATAAGGTACACAAATACAACATTTTTATTTGTATTAAGTATTCGGTATTTACAACATAAGTATAAAATTAAATAAATATATTAATAATATAAAAGAGGTAAAAGAGTATGAAGAAAGAGAATAAAAACTTAGTACTATATGTAACAGTAATTATGTTAGTAGTTCTAATAAGTAGCATCGGGGGGGGGTTATTGTAACACCCTAATATCTTTAGTATTCATACCATTTAATAATTTAAAAGATAAACTTTATAATATAAAAGAAAAATATAAGAATTTAAAATATAAACGAGAAATAAGTTATATCATTCTCGCTCTTTTTGTTATGACTTTATTTAGAATAATAAGTGCAACTCATGCTTACTATAATTACGAAAGTGGATGGGTACCAATATTCACCAGTAAAGTAGGAAACTTTGCCGGAGAAGGAGAACCAGTCAAAACCGGACCACTTACTGATAGGAATACGGATGTTAATATAATCTTTTACACGCAAATGCCTGATGATGCTAAAAAGTATATGATAAGTAAATACTTACCAGTGAATGGTTATAAAGTAAATAAAGAATCAAGTAATTGTTATCCAGCAACAGGAGGAGATGTTTTATATAATTCATATACAATAGATGATGAAGGAAATTTAATTATAAATTATACTGAAGAATCAAAACCAACTCAAGTAGTATGTCGAATATATTATGATAGAGATAAATTATCCGATGTAATAATTTACGCTTATGTTGAAGATGAAACTGGAGATAAAAAACATGGAGATAAAACATATAAGTTAGTCAATACCCTAGATAGTAGTTATACTGAAATGAGTGATTATGAATGTAAGCATCAAGAAAAATCAAATACAACATTTGCTTATGATGTTACTAATGGCTTTACGATAACATCAACTGGACCAGATACCTGTTATGCCTATTTTAATAAATAGAAAGGAAATATATAATGAAGAAAATAATATTAAAAATTATAATTATACTAGCAACAATAGGGGTTATATATGGAGGATATGAAATGATAAAAGAATTGACTAATCCTAACAAAATAGACGAAATCGAAACTCAAAAAATTTTAAAAAGTAATGATAAATCATTAGCAATATGGATACAAGAAACAAATGGTGAGTGGCATGAGGCAGAAGATAGAAGTAAATGGCCTGATCCAAGCACTCATGGTTTTGTTGGAGCAGAGTGTACAGATAGTGAAGGACACGATATAGATTGGGAAAAAGTATTAACATTTAGTCTTGCTGATAAAACAGCCACCATAAAGACAAAACAAACAACATATTGTACTTTATACTTTGCAACAGGGGAACCAGCTATAGATCATTTAAAGGCCAAAGGTGGAAGTGCATTTGCAGGAGGAGGAGAACATACTACAGAAGTAGATGGACTATATCGTTTTAAAGGAACACAAATTGATGTAACAAATCATAATTTAAATAATTATATATGCTTTGGAACAATTGTAGAGAGTACATGTACAGCAAATGATTCTGGAAATTATATGTATAGAATAATAGGAATAACATCAGAAGTAGATAGCGAAATAGGATTAGAGGCCAATCAATTAAAAATAATAAGGGCAGTACCATCAAGTGAAAGTCAACCATGGAATTCAATTTATACTTCAGATATAAAATGGGATTCGTCAGAAGTAAAACGTTATTTAAACGAAACCTTCTATGACGCAATCTTTGTAACAGAACAAACAAGAATACCAGATGCATCATATTGGGAAAGTATTATAAGTAGCCATAAATGGTATAATGCTGATCAAACAAACACCCCAGAAACAACAGAACCCAAAACAAGTCAAACTAACGAAAGTAAAATAGGGTTAATGTATGCAAGTGATTATTATAACTCGTGGGCATATGCAAATAATGTTAATAGTTGGTTGTTTATAGCAAATGGGTGGGTAAATAATTCAACTACAGACGAATGGACCATGTCTAGGTTTGAGTATAACAGCGACATCTTTTGGACCTATGCATGGTATGTGCTTTCAAGCGGTGCCTTTGAGTATGTAAATGGCCGTGTGGAATTTGAGTATGCGGTTCGCCCAGTGTTCTATCTTATACCTAGAGTAAACTTAACAGGAGAAGGTACAAAAGAACATCCTTATATAATAACAAGTTTACCTAATAATTAATTAATTATAAATTAAATTGTTATATAATAATAAAATAAGTGTCAAAAAGTAATCTTAAGTAATTAAAACTTAGGATTTTTTTGATATGATATAAATAGGTGAATATGATGGAATATTTAAGTAATAAAGAAATAAATAATAAAAGAGTTATATTAAGATGTGATTTTAATGTACCAGTAAGTGATGGTAACATTAGTGATGATAGTAAAATAACTAAGAGTTTTAAGACAATTAATTATTTATTAGAAAATGGTAATATAGTTATTTTAATGAGTCATTTTGGAAGAGTTAAAGTAGAAGATGATAAAGAGAAAAATAGTTTAAGAATAGTTTATGAATATTTAAAAAAATATTATGATATTGAGTTTATTGGTAATCCTTTGGAACTAGATGAAATAAATAGAAGTTCTAAAAAGATATTTTTAGTAGAAAATACGAGATATACTGATGTACCAGAGAAAAGAGAAAGTGCTAATGATTTAGAACTTGCTAAATATTGGAGTAGTTTTGCGGATATATTTGTTATTGATGCTTTTGCCTCCCTTCATAGAGCGCATGCCTCAACTGCTGGTATATCTAAATATTTGCCTACTTATTTAGGCTTTTTAGTGGAAAGTGAACTAAATAATTTAGAACCATTAATAACGATAACTAATCACCCTTTTGGAGTTATAATGGGTGGGGCTAAAGTTGATGATAAAATTAAAATTATTGAAAATATTTTAAATAGATGTGATAAATTAATTATTACAGGGGGTATTTTAAATACTTTCTTAAAAGTTAAAGGTTATAATACAGGGATTAGTTTAGTAAGTGATGATGAAGAAGTACTAGAGTGTGTTAAAAATCTATTAATAAATAACAAAGATAAGATATTCTTTAGTAATAATTTTATGGTTAAAAGAAATGATAAAAATTTAAATATTAAAATTGAAGAAGTAGAAGATGAAGATGTAATATTAGATAATATTATTGATAGTGAATTACTTAATCATTTAAATATGGTTTTCTTTAATGGTACTTGTGGCAAATATGAAGATGATAATTATAGTAATGGTACTAGAGGATTACTAGAAAGTTTAAGTAAGAGTGATGCTTCTGTCTATATTGGAGGGGGAGATACTTTAAGTGCGGTACATAAATTTGGTTATGATGAAAGTTTTGCTTACCTTTCTAGTGGAGGAGGCGCAACTTTAGAGTATGTTTCCTCTAGTAAATTAAAAGCTTTAGAGTATATATCTTTAAATAGTGTTAATAAAGAGTAAGAAATAGTCTATTTTGCTTGTGTCAAATCCTTTAATACGATATACTTATGGTAGGTAGTATGGGAGGTATATGGAAGTGTCTGAAGTAGGAGTAATATTTAATCATATTAAAAATGTGGTTAATGATAAGGAAGATATTGATACCAGTGTCACTTATCAAGAAATTAAACAAAAATTATTAGAAAGGAAAGTGGAAAGTTCTCTTTCTAATGAAGAATACTTCACGACTGAAATACTCCCCCGAATGCTTATTCTTTTTTGTGAAAGATGGAATTTAGAAGATTTTGATGAAAGTGTTAAATATAATAGTGAATATACGGTAACGAACCGGAATGGGGCGGCGGTCTTTACTTTGCAAAAAATTCCTTTTCCGAAGTTTTATTTAGAAAATATGGTAACAAGTGAAGAATACGAAAGATTTATTACTTATTTAAAATTCTTTATCTTAAGTCATAACTTAGGTTCTTTATATATGGGAAAATTAGGAGTAGATATTAAATTTGAAGTTCCTTTAAAAGAAATTGTGGAGATTTGTTATCAAGAAATTATGAATCTAAATAGACCAAAAATAGAGGATTTTGGTAAGAAAAGAAGCTTAATAAGAGAATATTATTAATATATTCGACAAAATGTGACAAACATTGACATAGATTGACAAAACTTGTCAATTTTTTCTGTAGATTTTTGTTGTAAAATAGTATATAATGAATTTACAAGCAGTACAAAAATATTAGGAGAAAGAAAGAGAGTGAAATAGTGAAAACTAACATTAATGTCTTAGTTATTGATAGTAATAAATCAGTAACTAGTGACATCGAGAAGTATTTCAGTAGTCATGAAGTAATTAAAGTAGTAGCTTGTAAAAATAATGGTGAGGAAGGATTAGAGTATATCATTAATCATAATAAAGAAGTAGATATTATCTTAATGGATTTAATTATTCCGGGCCTAGATGGTTTATTTATCTTAAGTGAAATGGAAAGAAGAAGGATAAATAAAAATGTAATTATTATGACTTCTTATAAAGATGAAAATATTTTAGAAGAAGCCAATAATTATGGAATTACATATTATATGCTAAAGCCAATTAATTATTTAGCTTTAGAAAAAAGAATATTAAGTATTGATTATAGGATTAATAACAAAAGTAAATTATTTAATCAAGAAAGAATTATAACGGATTTATTACATAAATTAGGGATTCCATCGCATATAAGAGGTTATCAATATATAAAAGATGGAATTATGATGGTTTATAATGATAGTCATGGACTTGCTTATATAACTAAAGATATATATCCAACGATTGCTCATAAATATAACACTACGACCACAAGAGTGGAAAGAGCCATTAGACATGCGATTGAAGTTAGTTGGACGAGAGGAGATATGAATTTAATGGAAAGTATCTTTGGTCATAGTTTAAATGTGAATAGAGATAAACCAACGAATGCCGAATATTTAACTACAATTGCCGATAGAATTAGAATTGAAAATAATTTAGTATATGATTAGGAAGATGCCTCTTCCTTTTTAAATTGTTTGAATAATCATCTATTTCATTATATAATTATATTGGTAAAGGAAGTAGCGGTAATGCAAAAATATGATGTAATAGCCATAGGCATGGGACCAGGAGCCATTTTTATGGCCTATGAGTTATTAAATTTAAAAAGTGATAAAAAGGTGTTATTAATTGAACAAGGAAAAAGAGTAGAAGAGAGAACTTGTCCGATTGAAAAGATTGGTAAGTGTGTGAAATGTAAGCCTTTTTGTAATATAACTAGTGGTTTTAGTGGGGCTGGAGCATTTTCTGATGGTAAATTATCTTTATATAATAAAGAAGATGAAGATTTTTATGTCGGAGGTAACTTACATAAATATATTGGTGTTGAAGAAACTAAAAAATTAATTGATTATACCGATAGTATTTATTTAAAGTTTGGGGCCGATACGAAACTTGAAGGTATTGAATATAAAGAAGAAGTTAGTAAAATTAAAAATAAAGCTAAAAAAGAAGGACTTACTTTAATCGATATTCCGATAAGACATTTAGGAACGGAAAAAGCTCATGAACTATATAAAAAATTAGAAGATTATTTAGAAGATGCCGGGGTTGATTTAATGTTTAATACTACCGTTACGGATTTAGTAATTGAAGATGGTATTGCTAAAGGTGTTAAGGTAAGAAAGTCGGGAACTAATGATGAAGAAGAAATAATTTATGCTGATAATGTTATAGTAGCGGTAGGTAGAAAAGGGGCAAATTGGCTTGTTAATATGTGTGAAAAACACAATATTAAAACGGAAGCTGGTATTGTTGATATTGGTGTTCGTTATGAGTTAAGTGATAAAGTAATGGAAAAAATTAATAAATATATGTATGAAGGAAAGTTTATAGGGCGCCCTAGTCCTTTTAAAGATAAGGTTCGAACTTTTTGTCAAAATCCTAGTGGTTTTGTTTCGAGTGAAGTATATGATAACAATTTAAGTTTAGTTAATGGTCACTCTTATAAAGACCGAAAAAGTACCAATACTAATTTAGCTATTTTAGTATCTCATCACTTTAATTATCCTTTCTCAAAACCTATTGAATATGGAAGAAATATTGCCCAAAATTTAAATGAACTAGGTAATGGCAACATTGTTGTTCAAAGACTGGGAGATATTTATAGAGGTAAAAGGACTTGGGAAGAAGAGTTAAAAACTAACCCAATTAAACCGACTTTAAAAAGTGCGGTCGCTGGGGATATAACATTTGCTTTAGGTTACCGGACTATGACCGATATCTTAGCCTTTATAAGAGATATGGATAAGATAGTAGAAGGTTTTGCTAATCCGGAAAACTTACTATATGCACCAGAGATTAAATTCTATAGTAATCAAGTGGTAATTGACCGGAATTTTGAAACGAGTATTAAAGGGTTATACTCTATTGGTGATGGTGGTGGAATGACAAGAGGTCTTATGATGGCATCGGCATCCGGAGTGGAAATGGCCCGAATTTTAGATAAAAAATAAGCAAATTTATTGCGAACTATGCGAAAAAATGATATATTTTATAATAAAATTAATTAAATTATTAGAAAGAGGTATATATAATGAATGTTGTAGGAACTATGTTTTTTAAAGATGAAAAATTATTAATTGATAAACCAAGAAAAAGACCAACCTATCAAATGATTGGCGGAAGAGTTGAAGAGGGAGAAACCCCTTTGCAAGCCGCGATTAGGGAATGTCATGAAGAATTAGGTAATGAAGCAATTTTCGATGAAACGAAATTTGAAAAAGTTTTAGAATTTGATGAAATTGCTACTTCTGATGGAAAAACACCAATTCATTTTTATGTATTTATATATAAAGGTAAGTTAGAAGGAGAATTATTAATATCAGATGAAATAGAAAAGTTTTTATGGTATGAAAGTAGTATAGGAGAAGAAATTCTTTCTAATACTTTAAAGAATGAAGTAATTCCTTATTGTTTGGAAAGAAAATTGATTAAATAAAAATAAGCAAATTTATTGCGAAATATGTGGAAAAATGATATATTTTATGTGGAGGTAATTGGAATGAAAAAATTAATCGTAGCAATTTTAACTTTTATGTTAGTGTTAATTCCTTTAGAAGTTAGTGCTAAAGATAAAGTAAAAGTTTATATGTTTGTGGCAGGAGGATGTCCTTATTGTGAATATGAAGAAGAATATTTAACAGGACTTTCATCTTATAATAAAAAATTTGAATTAATTAAAAAAGAATTATTTGAGGATCATTCAACTTGGATTCCGGGAAGTGACTTTATTTTAGGTGTTAAAGTTGCAAGTGCGTATAACAAAATTGGTTTTACTAGTGCATCTTATAATGGAACCCCTTTAGTAGTTATTTCGGATTTATATGCCGCGAATGCTTATTCAACAGAACTTGAAAGTGTTATTGATGAAGCTTACGAAAAAGGTGACAAAGATATAGTGGCTTGTATTTCTAAAGGTAAAGATGGTTGTGTTGAAGGATATGTTGATTCTGAAGAAACCACGAAAGCCGAAGATGCCAAAGAGGCTTGGATTGAAATGTTAGAACAACAAAGTCAAGGTTCAGGTGATGGAGAAACTCAAGAATTAAGAAAAGTTGACTCATCACTTGATGGCACTAAAGCTTTAATCATCCTAGGAACTTTTGCTGGTGTTGTTATAGTCTTTGTTGGAGGATACACTATTGTATCTAAAAAGAATAAAAAAAGTAAAAAGAAATAATTAATTTAAAGGTGATTTATGAACAAAGAAAAATTTAATCAATCTCAAAAAGATTGTGCTAAAATTTTAGGAATATCTTTATCTGAATATAACAAAAATTTAAAGTCAATAAAACGTTCTAATTTTGAAAAATCGCCTTATAAAGAAAAGAAAGTTACTAATATTTTAACTAAATTAGGTCTTAGTAAAAAAGATTTAAAGAAAAGAGTGTATTAAAAATTAAAAAATAATAAAGAGTTAAATAAATGAATTTAAATTCATAAGATTTAACTCTTTTTTATTTTTTTCTTCACTCGACACCATTCGACAAATTATTTAAGTTCTTTCTGTTATAATACGTCCTCAAAAAGGAGAGATTATAGATGCAAGAAGAAAAATATTTACAAGAAATAAGAAGTTTAATTGAAAATAATGAAGCGAGTAAAATAGTTAGAGAAATTAAAAACAATTATGAAGATTTATTGACTAAATGGAATATTGGTAAATTACTTGTGGAAGCCCAAGGAGAAGAGAAAAGAGCAAAATACGGAAGTGAACTTATTAAAAAATGGGGTATTATTTTAGAAAAAGAATTTGGTAAAAATTATAATAAAACCAATCTATTTAGATATAGGCAATTTTATTTAGCATTTCCAATTGTTGCGACACTGTCGCAACAATTATCTTGGTCTCAATATGTTAGTTTATTACCTATAAAAAATGAAAATGAAAGAAACTATTATATTAATCAAGTTGTTCTTAATAATCTATCCGTAAGAGAACTTAGAAAAGAAATTAAAAATAAATCTTTTGATAGATTATCTTATGCTGATAAAAATAATATAAAATTAATAGATAATAATAACAATAATCCTTTAACATTAAAAGATATGATAAAAGATCCTATAATATTAGAAGTTAATAATAATATGAATAATTTAAATGAAAAAGCAATCCATAAATTATTAATAGAACTTGTAGAAAGCAGATTTATGGAACTTGGAAGTTCATTTGCTTTAGTAGGACATGAGTATCCTTTAAGAATAAATAATAAAACTTTTAAAATAGATTTATTGTTTTTTAATATTGAACTTAATGCTTATGTTGTTGTGGAAATTAAAAACGAAGAATTTAAACCAGAATATTTAGGACAAATTAAGTTTTATATGGATTATATTGATAACAATATAAAAAAAGAAAATCATAAAAGTACAGAAGGAATTTTAATTGTTAAAGAAAAGGATAAGTATGTTATAAGACAAATTATTAATAATAAAGTTTTTATAACAACATTCGAATTAATAACAAAGAATAAAATAAATAGTTTATAATAATTATTGAAATAAATTTACTATGAGATTATATTTTGATATACTAAATATAGATTACATATATTTAAAAGAAAGAAGGAATATAATGAAAAGAAATATTATTACTGCTGTAGCTACTTTAGTTTTTGCTTTAATTACTTATTATTTTGTACTTCCACCCATTAACTTAAGTAGTCCTTTATTTTATACTTATGCTGTAATGGTTTTAGTCTTTTTTATCATTGTGAGATTTTTTGCGACATTGGAAGGATTTGTAAGAAGGGGAAGAATTTATTTAGATAATAAAATTTTAAATTATCTATTCTTTGGAGTAATTGGCGTATTTGGTCTTATATTAGTTGTTAACTTTATTTTAAGTCCTTTGTTTAATGCTCGTAGTTATAGTGAAAGAATAACAGTAGCTACCAATAGTGAATTTGTAAGTGATGTTAAACCTGTTGATTTTACAAAAACTCCTTTAATTGATAAAGAAAGTAGCCAAAAATTAGGAGACCGGAAGATGGGAGAATTTACAAGTTGGGTAAGCCAATTTTATGTTAGTGATGTTTATACCCAAATAAATTATAATAATGATATAGTGAGAGTTACTCCTTTAGAATATGCCGATATTATTAAATATTTTACTAATCGGAAAGATGGTATTAAGGGATACATTATGGTTAATTCCGTAACTGGTAGTGCATCTTTAGAAGAACTATCTAAGGGAATGCGTTATATGCCAAGTGCTTACTTCTTTGAAAATTTAGATAGACATTTAAGATTACAATATCCAACCACGATATTTGATGAGGCATCATTTGAAATAGATAATGAAGGTAATCCATATTGGATTGTGCCAACCGTTAAATATGTGGGTGTTGGTTTAAAGAAAGAGATAACAGGTGTTGTTATCTTAGATCCGATAACTGGTAAGAGTAAAAAATATAAGGTAGAAGATGTGCCAACTTGGGTAGACCATGTTTATAGTGCGGATCTTATCATTGAACAAGTGGATAACTGGGGTGAATATCGGAATGGTTTCTTTAACTCTATCTTTGGGCAAAGAGATGTTATTAATACTACGGAAGGTTATAATTATTTAGTTATGGATGATGATGTTTATTTATATACCGGAATTACTTCCGTATCATCTGATGAATCTAATTTGGGATTTGTTTTAGCTAATTTAAGAACCAAAGAAACGAATTATTATCTAGCACCAGGAGCCGAAGAATTTAGTGCGATGGCCTCCGCTGAAGGTTTAGTTCAAGAAAAAGGTTATGATGCTTCCTTCCCACTTTTAATTAACTTAAATAATAAACCAACTTATTTATTAAGTTTAAAAGATAATGCAGGTCTTGTTAAAATGTATGCTTTTATTGATGTGGAAGATTACCAAAAAGTAGTGGTTAGTGATGCTTCTTTAGGTATTGAAGCGGCCGCTGAAAAATACTTAGGAGAATCTCTACATACTGGAAGTGTCGAAACGGAAAAAGAAATTACGATTAAATCTATTAAGTCTGTGGTCATCGAGGGCAATACCTACTACTATATAATTGATAGTAATGATGATTTATATGTAGCGAATGTAACAGTGGATAGATACCGTCTACCTTACTTAGGAAGTGATGATAAAATCAAGATTGATTATAGTGATAGTGAATCACATAAAGATATAACTAAGATCTATTAATGTCAAATTAACTTATAAATATAGAAATATATCGCCAATTATTGTAAAATTATTATAATAGTTGGTGATTTTTATGTTCGATAAAATGACAAAAGAAGAATTTATCAAAATAAAAACAAAACTAAAGCAATTATTTGAAGATGCCGAAAGAACAATGGATTTAAACGAAGGTGATCTTTCTTTTGATATGCAAGAATTTGAAAATTTTACCATCCAAAAATATTATGAATTAGAACTAGAACTAACTAAGAAAGATTTAAGTGGTATTCCCTATAAAGAATGGGAAGGAATAGATTTAATTGTTCCGGAAGGCAAAACTTTAGATTTTTCCTCTACAAAGGCTAAATTAGATTTTGCATATGTTACGGTAGATGGCGAAGTAATATTACATAATTGTGATATTAAAAATGGGGATAAAATTAGTTATAATGAAAATACGTATTCTAACGATTATAAAGAGAAACATCCGGAAATGTTTTTAAGTGATAAGTTTAGTCCCGAAATTAAAGAGAAATTTTATCATAAAACTTTAACTATCGAAGATATGAGTAAGTTAAGTCTTGAAGAAATAGAGGAATTAAAAGATAAAAATATTAAAATTAATGATTACACTTTTGATTTCATTAAAGAATTAAAATGTTTTAGTAAACTTGTTAAATTATATAGTATAAGTAGTAAAGATTATGATGATATTATCAAAATCATAATGTATATTTATAACAATATGTCTCTATCTAAATTAGATAACAAATTAAAAGATATTGAGGATATTAGTGAATTAAAAGAAAATGCTTATAGTTTTTTAAGAGAATATCTTATAAAATATGATTCAAGTGTTTTAAATACTGATGGTTTTCCTGAAGATTTTATTTTAAGTAATAAAGATTTATTTTTAATAGATGTTAATATACCAGAAGAAGTTAAAAATAGATATTTTAGACACATTTTATATAAAGAAGATATTATAAACAATTTAGAGACCTTTGATAATATTGTTATTGATAATTTTTTAGCAAGTGGTCCTTTAAAAGATTTTGCGGCTAGTTTAGGATATGGTAATTTACAAAAAATTATGGAAAAATATGGTAATATATTTATCTATTTAGATGATAAATATGAATTTCCTAAATGGTTAGATTCTATTAAAGGCGTAGATTACTATGATGAAGTTAAAAACAAATTGGAAGTTTTAAAAAGATATCAAAAGATAGACCATGAAATAATTAAAGATAATTTTAAAGAATATGTAATGAATAATGATAATATTTTTAAAGAAGATTTAGATAAAATAGTGGCTATTTTAGAAAATATTGTTAAATCTAATTCTTTGGAAGTGAAAAGAATTAGAGATGTTTTAATAGATATGTTACTTAAAGAATCTAAACCAGAACAAAAATTTAAAGATATTGAGAGTATATTTTTAGAAAATAATTTACCAATGTTGGTAAAAGTTTATTATGTGTTTGAATATTTACATCCTAATGCTTTAGGTTTTGGAGGTTATGATAAACTATCTCCTGTTCTTAAGAATAGTGAAGGATTAGATAGAAATAAAACAATTTATTTAGATTTATTAAAATGTGCTTTAGGTTCTAACAATAGATCATTAAAAGAATTTATTAGCTTACTGGAAAAAGGTAGTAGTTTATTTAGTAAAGTAGCTTTAGATGTTAATTTATTTAATGCCTTATCCGAAGAAGATATTAAAATTTTAAAAGATTTTGCTAGTAGTTTAAATAGTTTATATAATTTAAGTCAAAATGAATTTATAAATCCACGAAAAAATAATGATAAATTATTAGATGATTTAGAAGAATTAAAAACATTATTTGGAGTAACTAAAAGATATGATTTATTAGATAGAATAGCGAGAATGTTTGCGGCTCCTTTAGGAATAAAATCTTTTGATGAGTTAAAAAGTGTTATTGAAAATGAGGCAATGCTTGCTACGCAAAAAGGAATTCTTAATGCCAAAAAACCTTTTGTTTTTGAAAGAGGAGATTTACTTAAAGGAATTAATAACATTCAGTTTTTAAATTCTATTTTACAAAATGGGTCTGTTGCTAAAGAATTTTTAGGATATGCTGCTGATAGTGATTGTACACCACTTGATACTGATGTATCTTTAATTACTGATCCTTCTTTAGTTAGTGGTGGTAATTTTAATATTGAGGCTGGTGGTTATGGACCTATTTGGGTTGTTTTAAAAAATAAAGATGGAAGATTTTTAATAACTAGAGGTAAAGAAGATGTTGAAAATGTTCAAAATGATTTTCATAAACTAGAATTATTTAGAACTGGTTATGAAAAAGATTCGACTCATTATGGAATTAGAACGGGATTTGCTTCAAGTGAAATAGATTATATTATTAGTCAAGATAAAGATAAAAGAATAAATTTAGAAATAGCTAAAAATGGTTTTTATATTCCCGTAGTAGATAAAAGTGGGACATTAATCTTTACTTATGAAGATTATTTAGATTTAAGACGAAAAATGGGTGGTTTAAAATACTATAGTGATGAAGAATATCATTATTCTTCACAAATTATAAGTGAAGCTCAAAGTAAAACTAAAGAAGAAAAAGAAGATTTAACAAAGAGAATTTTATTAAATAAAAAAGAAGTAGAACTTAGAAGAAAAAGTATTACTAATTATTTAGCGAAAGTTTTAGAAGAATTTGGGGAACTTCATTATGGTTATATTAGAGATTTAGTACCTGGTAAAATGGAACTTATTAATACGGGATCTACTGGCAGAGGGACTAATATTCCTGGAGCTGGTGATTTTGATTTTTATCTAAAATTGGATGATACAGTCTATTCTAACAGTGAAAGATTAGCAGCGATAAGAAATAAACTATATGATAGTCTTCCTCATCAAAATGATAGTGGTAAACCCGATTCAACGGATGGTAATTTAAGACTAGAAAATGTAGTGATACCGGGATTAGATAGTAAAGTGGATATTGATATAACTTTTGGAGTAAGAACCGATAAAATAGAGTTATCTACCGATGAAGCTTTAAAAAGTTATTTTGAAGGTATAAAAAAAGATAATCCCGATTATTATAATTTAATTATTGAAAATATTTTAAAAGCGAAAATGTTATTAAAAGAAAATGGTATTTATAAAAAGTTAGATAATGGACTTGGGGGAGTTGGCATTGAGAACTGGATTATTCAAAATGGAGGTTCTTTTGAGGAAGCTTGTAGAACTTTTTTAGAAAAGGCAACAGAGGCTCAAGATTTTAAGGAATTTAAAGAATTATATCAAATTTGGGATTTTGGAGAGGACCATTCTGAAGGGGTTAAAGTAGGTTTTAATTATGATAACTTTATTGAACATTTAAATCCCGAAAGTTATCAAAAGATGGTTGAGGTATTAAGAAGTTATTTAGCTACTTTGAGTCAAAATAGTACTTTATCAAATGAAGAAATTTTGGTAGAATACAGTAAAGGAGCCAGATTATGAGAAATACAGACACTTTAAAAGAATTATTGAAGACTATTGGGAGGTCTCTTTGACATTCCTAAAGAGGAAGAAAGATTAAAAGAATTAGAAACTATTATTAATAGTGATGGTTTTTGGGAAGACTTTGATAAAGCTAATACTATTAATATTGAATATAATAGGATTAAGAAAAATGTTTATAACTATAATAATTTATTAGAAAGTATAAATACTTTAGAATTTTTAAAGAGTGATATGACAGAGACAGAATATGAAGATGAATACTTTAAAATAAATGAAGAAATAAATACTCTTGAAAAAGAAGTGCATTTAAGTGGGGAATATGATAGTCTACCTTGTTTTTTGGAAATTCATCCCGGAGCAGGAGGTACCGAATCTTGTGATTGGTCTTTAATGCTTTTAAGAATGTATGAAAGATTTTGTGAAAAATATAATTATAAATTTGAAGTTATTTATTCAAATCCGGGAGAAGAAGCGGGGATTAAGTCTGCCATTATTAGAATTTCAGGAGAGTATGCCTATGGGTATTTAAAAAGAGAAAGTGGAGTGCACAGGTTAGTGCGAATTTCGCCTTTTGATGCTGGAAAAAGAAGACATACCTCTTTTGCTTCCGTTACCGTTACGCCCGAATTTTTAGAAGTTCCCAACATTGAAATAAATGAAAATGATTTAAAAATTGATGTTTATCATTCCAGTGGAGCTGGTGGACAATCTGTAAATACTTCTAATTCTGCTGTTCGAATTACCCATTTACCAAGTAAGATTGTGGTTACTTGTCAAAATGAACGAAGCCAGTTAAAAAATAAAGAAATGGCGATGAAATTATTAAAGAATAAATTATATGAACAAAAAATTAAAGAAATAGAGCATGAAAAAAATAGTTTAAAAGATACTTCTAAAAATATTGAATTTGGCAGTCAAATCCGCAGTTACATCCTAGAGCCTTATAAACTTGTGAAAGATAATCGGAGTAATTTTGAAAGTAATGACCCTGATAAAATTTTAAATGGGGAAATAAAAGAGATGTTAGAATTTAATTTAAAAAATATTGACTAGTTGTTTTAACAATTAGTCTTTTTAATCATGCAAAAAATCTTTGCTAGGTATAAGAAAGGTAAATGATTTAAAATAAGAGGGAAAGGAATAATTATGAATATTGGGAGTAAAATTACGGAAATTAGAAAAGAACATAATTTAAGTCAAGAAGAGTTTTCCAAATTATTTTATGTAACTAGACAAACTGTATCTAGTTGGGAATGTGGGAAAAGTTATCCGGATATTGAAACTATTATTAAAATAAGTGATAAATTTAAAATACCTTTAGATTATTTATTAAAAGGAGATGAAAAGATGATTAAAAGAATAACTAAGAAATTAGAAAATAATAAATATTTAATTATTAGTATTGGGATTGTTTTGTTTTTAATTATTACAATACCTCTAGGAGTCTTTATATATCGAAAATTAAATCCTTTACCTTTAATGGTAATTCCTGATAATCATTCATCGTTTACTTTTAATGGTCGGAATATTGATTATATTGATAATGCTAATTTAAAATATGGTGATTATGTGGATATGTACGTTTCTTTCGGTGATGATAATCCTCTTTATAATGAAGCTTTATTTAAAGGAATATTAATATTAGATTTTCTAGATAAAGATGGTAATTTATTAAAGAATGGTCAAAATTATTATAGAATTGATTTAGCTTATCCGATGGGATATGAAGATGTCTTTTATGCTGTTGATATTTTTAATAAAACCAATGAAGATGTTGTGATAAGTTTTAAGAAAAATAAAGATGTTTATAAAAGATTTTTGGTAAATGAAGATTTAAAAAAATTAATTATGAGTAAGACTAATGTTATTGGGAGGTAGTTATGAATATAGGTAAAAAAATAATGGAAATTAGAAAAGAACATAATTTAAGTCAAGAAGATTTAGCAAATATGTTTTTTGTAACAAGGCAAACTATATCTAGTTGGGAGTGTGGTAAAAGTTATCCGGATATTGAAACTATTATTAAGATAAGTGATAAATTTAATATATCTTTAGATAAATTGTTAAAAGGAGATGTCAAAATGGTTAAGAAAATTGATAAGAAAGTAAGACTTAATAAATATTTGATTATTACCTTAGTTGTCCTTCTAATTGTGGCTATTCCAATAGGTATTTATGGGTATAAAAAAACTAAAGAATTAAAGGCTAATAGTGTTATCAGTAATATTCCTGATGGTTATACTGTTGTCGATTTTGATTTAGATGAGTTTAGTTTTAGTGATGATTTAAAAGTGGGTGACTTTCTTGATTATTATGTTTATATTAATGAGTTTGATAATGATAAAAGGATACCTTTATATAGAGGTATTGAAATAAAACTTCTTAGAGATGAAAATAACCAAAATGTTGAAGATATAAGAGAGGCTAAACATTTAATTGTGAGTGTGCCAGATTCCGAATTTAAAGTTTTAACTGTTTTAAGTACAATGAATTCTAATAAGGCTACGAAAGAAATTAAAAAAAGTAAAGATAAGAAAATTACCGTTAATTATGATTTACGGGATAAAATTATAAATAAAATTGCGATTATTCTTGATGGCGAGTAATATTCTGCAAAATGTAGATAAAATAATTTTCTTTCTATGCTATAATATGTATGCAGGAGGGAATTATGGTTACTTTAGGAGAAAAAATTAAAAAGTTAAGAGAAGATGCTAATTTAACCCAAGAAGCATTGGCTGATATGTTATATGTTTCCAATAAGACCATATCTAGTTGGGAAGTTAATAGAACAATGCCCGATGTGAATATGTTGTTTAAATTATCCTCTCTTTTTAAATGCAATTTGTATACACTTTTAGATAATAATCTTTATAATAATGAACCTATAGAAATTGAGGTTAAATTAAAAATAGATGAAAGTGATTATAACAAAATAAAGAAGTTACTGGAAAGTAAAAGTGATAATATAAAAAAATTGAAAGAGATAGATACATACTATTTAACGCCTTTAACTAAATATAATCAAGAATGTTTAAGAATAAGATTAGAAGATAATAAATATTTATTAAGTTATAAGTGTTTTGATAGTGAAAATGCAAGATGCGAATATGAAACCTTAATAGATAACTTTTCTAATTTAGAAGAAATTCTTTATCATTTAGGATGTACTAAAAAAGGCGTAATCGAAAAAAATAGAATAAAGATAATGTATGAAGAAAAGTATGAGTTTTCTTTAGATAAAGTAGAGGGTATTGGTTTGTTTTTAGAAGTTGAAGTAAAAAGAATAGAATATAAAAAAGAAGAAGAAATTAAAAAGTTATTTCTATTATTAGAAGAATTAAATATTGATATAAATAAAATTACAACAAAAAAATATAATGAGTATTTGGAGGTTATATGAAAAGAGAAGAATTATTACATTTAAAAGAAGAGTTAAAAAAAGAAAAAGAAAAAAGAGAAAGAATTAAAGAATTATTACAAGAAAATCATGTTCAAGAGTTAATTACTCTAACAAGTACTAATTACAGTAAATTTATAAAAGATGATTATGAATTACTTTTAAAAATATTAAAAGACTATAAAGTTACCAACACCAATAATATTTATGTAGCCACCGCAGCATATTACACGGAACTTATTCTTAATGATGGCCTTAAAAATATCTATCATTATGTCCCAATTGACTCCGAAGAAGCAATAGCCAAATCATATTTAAATATTGAAGATGGGAGTAAAATTCAAGCGTGGATTAGTGAACAAGCCTATGATAGAAGAATCGAAACATCCAAATTTGAAAGAAACAACATTGTCTTAAATCCTTATAATTCAAGTGATAATAACAATGGTTATGAAGAAGTAAGAAGAGAATTTTTGGAAAATGCTTTAAAGTATGGTGAAGAAGAAAGTAAAAAATTATTATTAGAGAAGTATCCAAGATTAGGTGGGGAATGAAGAAAGAAGAATTATTATATTTAAGATTAGAACTTCAAAAAGAACAAATAAAAAGAGAGAGAATAAAGAAATTATTACAAGATAAAAGTATTAAAGAATTAATTGGTTTAGCTAAGATTAATCTTAAATTGTTTGTGCCTGATGATAAAGATATTCTTATAAAAATCTTAGAAAATTATTCACTTACAAATACTAATAATATTTATGTTTGTACTGATGCCTTTTATTACGGGCTTGAAGATGATAATAATCTCTTGTTTAAAAATTTAAATTCAAGTATTTATGATAAAAGGTTATATAAAGATATTGAAAGTGGTAAAACTATTTTAGGGTGTACAGATAGAGATGATTGTCGTTCTTTTGCTGATCGGGTATTTGATGAAGATTTTAATAGAGATAATATTGTTTTAAATCCTTATAATACAAGGAAAAACAACAATGGTTATGAAGAAGTAAGAATGGAATTTATTCGGAATGCTTTACAGTATGGACAAGATAAAAGTAAAAAGTTATTACTAGAGAAGTATCCTAGATTGGGTGGAAAATGAAGAAAGAAGTGTTACCAAATTTAAAAATGAGTTATGAAAAATTTCAAGAAGATGTGGAAAAATATAATTATTATAAAGAAATAAATGATGTGGAAGGCGAATATAAAAAATTAAAAAAAGAATACTATTATTTGTTTTTACTAAGTTTATTAAAAGAAGTAGATGCAAAGTTTAATAAACCATATCGTGGAGAAAATATTAGAGGTCTCATGAGTATTAGTAAAAAGTATAGTACTCATAATCCGGGAATTTTTGATTATATTGAAAGTTTTTTAACTTCTTACAAATTAGGAAAAATAGAAATGACAGGCAAAGACCCGTTTGAACATTATTATAAAATAGATATTATATGTGATTTTGAAGATTTATTTAAGGCTTTATATAGTGAGATTCAATTTATGGAATACTATGAAGAAGATAAAAGAAGAAAAATATAATTATTACAAAAAAATATTTAAGACTTTAACTTGACTTATATCCTTATAATTAATATAATAAGTTTTACATTGGAGGGTTTATGGAAAAAGAAAAATTACCAAATTTAAGAACAGCTTATGAAAATCGGCAAGAGGATATTGAAATTTATAATTATTATAAGAAAATATTAGAGGAAGAAAAAGAATATAAAATTATAAGAGAAGAATATCATGCTTTTTTAATTAATTTATTAAAAGATATAAATTCATCTTTAAAAATGCCTTATAGAGGAGGAGATACTGGGGAAGTAATCAACATTAGTAGAACTCTTAGTACTAATCATTTAGGAGTTATAACTTGTGTTGATAAATTCTTAACATCTAATAAAATTGGAAGATTATTTTCGGCAGTTAGAAATCCAATAGATAAAAGTAAATATGATTATATAATTGTAATTAAATGTAATTTTGAAGAATTCTTTGAAGCCATATATGGGGAAATTCAATTCATGGAATATTACGAAGAAGATAAAACAATAAGAAATAGATGATAATTTAGTGAAATTCCTTGCTAAATAAGGATATTTTCGGTACAATATGGCTTGTGATTATTATGAAAGACGTATGTAATTTTTTAGATAATTTACTTAGAGTTAACGACACATTAGTAGTGGCCACCTCTGGAGGTCCAGATTCAATGTGTCTTTTGCATATTTTAAAAAGTTATCAAGATAGATTAAATTTAAAAATTATTTGTGCCCACGTTAATCATAATACACGAAAAGAAAATGAAAAAGAAAAAGAATTTGTGAAAAAATATTGTGATGAAAATAATCTTATTTTTGAATATTTAAAAATAGATAATTATAAAAATAATAAATTTACAGAAAGTGAAGGAAGAAGTAAAAGATATGCTTTCTTTGAAAGTTTAATAAATAAGTACAAAGCTAAATATTTATTCACGGCTCATCACGGTGATGATTTAATGGAAACAGTTCTTTTAAGAATATTAAGAGGAAGTAATTTAAAAGGATATGTAGGGATACCTAAAGTAAGTAGTTATCATAACTATAAAATTATAAGACCTCTTATATATATAAATAAGGATGAGATATTAAAATATAATAAAGAAAATAACCTAAAATATGTCCTTGATAAAACGAATAATAAAGATATCCATAAAAGAAATAGAATAAGAAAACACGTGTTACCATATTTATATAAAGAGGAAAAAAATGTGTATAAGAAGTTTTTACAATATAGTGAAGAGTTAGAGAACACTAATAATTATTTAAGAAAAATAATTGATAAAAAGATTGCTAAAATATATAAAGATGGTAAAATATATATTGATGCTTTAATTAAAGAAGAAGATTTTATTATTAAAAAAATAATTGAAAGAGTTATTGAGAATATTCAAGAGTATGATATTTTACCCATTGATAATAAGAAGATAGAAAGTATTATTAAATTAATCAAGAATAAAGATAATAAAGAGATTAATTTAAATAATAATTATATTGCGCGAGTTAGTTATAATTATCTTATTATTGAGAAAAATACTAAAGCAAATAGTTATGAATATGTTTTAGATAAAGAAGTAAATATTTGGGATAAATATTTAATTAAAGTAGTTGATAAAAGTAGTGATACTTCCAATAATACAACAAGAATTAATAGTAAAGAATTAAATCTTCCTTTAAGAGTAAGAACTATCTTACCTGGAGATGTAATGCAAGTTAAAAACTTAAAGGGAAGGAAAAAAATTAAAGATATTTTAATTAATGAAAAGATAGATATTAAAAAAAGAAAAGAAATTCCGGTGGTAGTTGACAGTAAAAATGAAATAATTTGGCTACCAGGAATAAAAAAATCAATATTTGATAAGGAAATTTATGAAAAGTATGATATAATACTTAAGTACACGGAGGGAATAAATGAATACACAAAAAAGTAATAATCGAATGAAGAATACATTTCCATATATTATCTTATGTGGAGTAATAGCGGTTATTTTAGTAATTGTAACCATGCAAGGTAGTAAAGTAAATGAACTAACTACTGGTGAATTATTAAAAAACTTAAAAGATAATAATGTTACGGAAATAATGCTTACTCCCAATAGTAATGAATCAGTATACTATGTGGAAGGTAAATTAAAAGGTTATAAAGAAACGGAAAGTTTTAAAACTAAAATAGTAGAAGAAGAAGTGGCTAATATAACCGATTATGTAACTAAGAATGATATTAAAGAATATGATACCAAAAGTGATCCAGGAAGTAGTGCAATTCTTTATATAATTGTTAATGTTTTACCTTTTATATTTGTTATTGTTTTTGGTTATATTTTAATTAAAAAACTAGCAATGACTAATAAAAGTTCTGTGGACTTTGGAAGAAGTAGAGCAAGACTAAGTAATGATAGTGATAAGAAGAGTTTTAAAGATGTAGCCGGACTTACGGAAGAAAAAGAAGAAGTTGCCGAACTTATTGACTTCTTAAAAAATCCAAAGAAGTTCCAAAAATTAGGAGCAAGAATTCCTAAAGGTGTCTTATTAGTAGGGCCTCCTGGAACTGGTAAAACTTTACTTGCGAAAGCAGTTGCGGGTGAAGCCAATGTACCATTCTTCTATATAAGTGGTTCTGACTTTGTAGAATTGTTTGTCGGAGTTGGAGCATCAAGAGTTCGTGATATGTTTAAGGAAGCTAAAAGAAGTGCTCCTTGTCTAATCTTTATTGATGAAATAGATGCCGTAGGAAGACAAAGAGGAACCGGTCTTGGTGGAGGGCACGATGAAAGAGAACAAACTCTTAACCAATTATTAACCGAAATGGATGGTTTTGGCGAAAACGAAGGAATCATTATTATAGCTGCCACAAATAGACCTGATGTTCTAGATCCAGCGTTACTTCGTCCAGGTAGATTTGACCGTCAAGTAACCATCAATTTACCAGATGCTAGAAGTAGGGAACAAATATTAAAAGTTCATGCTAAAAATAAAATTTTAGATAAATCAGTTAACTTAAATAATTTAAGTTTAAGAACTCCAGGATTTAGTGGAGCAGATCTTGAAAATCTTCTTAATGAAGCCGCATTACTGGCTGTAAGAAGAAATAAAGAGGCCATCGGGATGAATGAAATCGATGAGGCCACCGATAGAGTTTTAATGGGACCTGCTAAAACTTCAAAACAAATTACCGAAAAAGAAAAGAAACTTGTTTCGATTCACGAAGCAGGACATGCTGTTATTGGTATTAAGTTAGAAGATGCTAATGAAGTTCATAAGATAACTATTATTCCAAGAGGTATGGCTGGTGGTTATACAATGATGCTTCCAAAAGAAGAAAAGATGATAGTAAGAACCAAAAGAGAATTACTTGCGGAAATCACTGGTTTACTTGGAGGACGTGTTAGTGAAGAGATGTTCTTAAATGAAATATCAACGGGAGCATCCGATGACTTTAAGAAAGCGACTAATATTGCGAGAAGTATGGTTACGGAATATGGTATGAGTGATTTAGGACCAATGCAATATGAAGAACAAAATGGTAGTGTTTTCTTAGGAAGGGATTATGGCAAGAGTAAAAACTTCAGTGATCAAGTGGCTTTAGAAATTGATAGAGAAACCAGAAAGATTATTGAAGAATGTTATGAAAAAGCTAAAACTATCATTGAAGATAATAAAGCATTAATAATGTTATTATCTGATGCGCTAATGAAATATGAAACTTTAACTAAAGAACAAATTGAATATATTGTGTTAAATGGTAATATTGATTTTGACGTTAAAGAAGAAAAAGAAGAAGATAATTCTTTAGAAAAATTAAGAGAAAAAGCTAAAGAATTAAAAATAAAAGGTGCTTCTAAAATGAGTAAAAAAGAATTAGAAGACGCTATTAAAGGAAAGGAAGAATAATATGTTAGAAACAATACTTTTAGTAGTTTCTGTACTATTAATAGCTATAGTACTTTTACAAAGTAATAAAGCAACTGATGGAGCAGGAATTATTACCGGAAGTAATCAAGAATTATTCCAAAATATGAAAGAAAGAGGAGCAGAGTTATTTATAACTAGAGCCACTTTATTTCTAGGACTTTTATTCTTTGTTATTTCTTTAATCTTATTCTTACAATAAAAAAAATATAGGAAGTAGAGTGTTGCTTCCTTTTTTTGTGACAATTTATAACAATATTCGACAAAATACGACAAAACTTGTCAAAATCTTCTCTGGACTTTTTACTATCTATTAGTTTAAAATAAATAACTGACGCAGGAAGAAGGCGTTGCAAAAAAATCCTTTTATTTTCATCTAGTCACCTGGCTATTATTGAAAACGAAAGGGGTGGTGTTATGAAGAATAAAACTTTGATTAAAGTATTAATTCGGATTATTTTTATTCTTTTGTATATTCTTATACTAAAAGAAATAAAAATGACTACCTGGGTAATACCTAGATAGTCGCACCTTAACAACGCACATTCCTGCGTTTCTTAATATTATTATACACATAATTAAGTGAAATTACAACTAATACAATTATTTTTTAATTAACGAATTTTGGCAAAAAGTTAAAAAAGCATTTACAATCACGTCTAATAATGATACAATTAAATCGACAGGTAATGCTGCTGCACTAGGATGTTCGGTGTAATCCGACCTACGGACAATAATATCTAGGGGCTGGTGCCGGTTGTCATCAGACTACAACCCGAACACAAAATAATTAGTTCCTTGATGGAACTTTTTATTTGGTATTTACAATTCAAAGCAATTATGATACAATTAAATTGACAGGTAATGCTGCTGCACTAGGCTGCTCGGTGCATTCCCTGCTACGGACAATAATCTCTAGCGAGCGTTGCCGGTTGTCAACTGCATACAATCCGAGCACAAATAATTGGTTTCTTAGGAAACTTTTTATTTTGTCTTAATAGTATCGCTTTATTTAAATTAAAAAATATTACTTTAATGTTGCAGTAGTAATAATCTATTTTTCTTCTTCAAATAATTTGGCAATATCAATATCTAAAACTAATGCTATTCTATATAGAGTACCTAAACTAAAAGTTTGATGATTTTTACTTTCAATGTTTGATATAAATTGAGTTGAATAATTCATTTTTTCAGCTAATTCTTTTTGAGTTAGTTTTTTTAATTTTCTTTGTTTCTTTATATTTTTTGAAACTAAATCATATATATAATTCTCATCATTTTTGTTAAACATTATTATTGCCTTTCTATTATATAGATATTTTACCACATAAAACATCAATATCAGTATTATATAATTTAGATAAAAGAATTAATCTATCAATAGGAATGATTACTTTTTTATTATAATATCTAATACATGTTGTTTTATGACAATTAATATTTTTAACTATTACCTCATATGTTTGATTATTTTCATCTTTTAATTTAAGTAAGTTATCAATTAGTTTATCATAATCCATTGGTTTTATTTTTATATTTTTATCATAATTATCTTTAATACCTAGTATATAACTCATTGGCACATTATAAATTAAAGATAATTTATCTAATATATCTAAAGGTATCATAACAATACTTATTTCATAGTTGTTATAAGTTGGTCTTGGACAACCTAATTTTTCTGCAACTACCTTTTGGGTATAATCAAACTTTTCTCTTAAAAATCTTAAATTATTTTGATGCATTATATCACTCCATATCAACTCTTGGTTTTAATTTTTTAAAATCTCTTTTATATAAAATTCATATGGTTCAACCTTTAAAGCCTTTGATAGGGCCTCTAATGTATTAAAAGATGGAGTGTGTTTACCGAGTTCTAATTGGCTAATGTAAGTAACACTAACATCAACTAATTCAGCAAGTTTTTCTTGTGTCATTTTATTTTTAAATCTAAATAATTTTAAATTATTACCAAAGATTTCATTTAATTGCATTTAATCACCAACTTTTATTTTATATTATAACTTTTATTGAGTAAATTTACTATATAAAAAAAGTTAAGATCAAATGCTTAACTTAGTTTTTTCTAATTATTGATTTAGGATAAGGCTTTCTCTCATCAGTATTATATAGTAAGTAATCAATTGATACTTTATAATAATCCGATAAAATAATTAATTGTCCGTAACTCATTTCACAAGTTTCCATTTCATATCTTGAATATTGTTGTTGGGAAACACTTATTACCTTGGCAATATCCTTTTGAAGTAAGTCTTTATCTTCTCTAATTTCTCTAAATCTATTCATATTTTCACCTTCGAACATTTTCTCATACACAAAAAAGTTGTATTGACATATACGTAATAAATGGGTATAATAAAATCATGATACGCATAATATGAGTATACAAAATAACTGAAAAATTTAAAATATTTTTAAAAATAGATGTAATAAAAATATTACAAATGTTTTTAATGTTTGTGATAATATCGGCATTTCAAACACGGAGGTAAAATGATAAAAAATATAGAGAATAAAAAGATATATATTTTAATAACTATTCTTTCAATAGTGGTATTTATAACATTGTTTAGATTAGTTATGAAAGAAACTCATGCTTATTATAATTATGATATGGCACCAGTACCTATATTTACATCTAAAGTAGGAAACTTTGCTGGAGAAGGTGAAACAGTAAAAGATGGTCCTTTAAGTAATAAAAGTACTGATGTTAATGTTATATGGTATACCCAAATGCCCGATAATCCAAAAAAATATAAAGAAAATAAAGAAGTACCAGTAACAGGATTTACTTTAAATCAAGATATATCAAATTGTTATCCAAAAGATAATGAAGAAGGAACAACATATAATCCAGATTATACAATAAGTAGTGACGGTACAGTAGATGTAACAGTATCAGAAACTAAACCTAACCAAATAGTCTGCAGACTTTATTATGATAGAGATAAGATATCTGATGTAATAGTCTATGCCTATATACAAGATTCAAGTGGAGATAGAGAATATGAAGGAAATAAATATAAAATGTCTAGTACTATACCAACAGGAAAGACATATGTAGGATATAAATGTTCAAATGCGAGTGTTGCCACCAATATAAATTACAATGATACAGATGGATTTACAATAGATACAGATGGCCCAAATACTTGTTATGCATATTTTAAATAAGGAGTTAAAGATATATGAAAAAGAAAAAAATATTAATAAGCATAGTAGTTATACTATTATTAGTAGAGGCAATATCATTATATTTATTATATAAACCAAATAATAAAAGTAAAATCCTTGAAGATATCAAAACAATAGATGTATTTAAAGAAAAAGACAAATCACTAGCTATAATGGTTCAAAATGAAGGAGAGAATGATTTTGGATGGCATGAGGCAGAAGATAGAACACAATGGCCAGATAAAACAAAATATACATATGTAGGAACAGAATGTACAGATAGTGAAGGGGTAAAGATACCAACAACAAGTGTCTTAACCTTTAATGAAACAACATACACAGCCCACATTAAAACAAAACAAACTATATATTGCACTTTATACTTTGCTAAAGGAAGACCTGCTTTAGAAGTATTAAAAGGACATGCAACAGGCGGAAGCAGCGCAACAACCTTTACCGAAACCAATGTCGATGGAATGTACAGATATAAAGGAACAGCAGCACAAGTAACAAATAATTACATATGTTTTGGAACAACCAATATAGATACATGCACAAAAACAGGAGTAGATAATAGGGATAAGTACTTATATAGAATAATAGGAATAACGGATAATAATGTAAATACAGGACTAGAATTAGAAGCAGGACAATTAAAAATAATAAGAGCCATACCATCAAAGACAGGTCAAGCATGGACCAGCGATTATGAATCTGATGTTCAATGGGATTCAGCAGAAGTAAAGACATATTTAAATGGAACATTCTTAAATACAATAGATGCAGAGTGGAAGACATTAATAGATAATCCATTATGGTGGATAGGAGATAAAACAAGTACTGGAGGAACAGAAACAACATCAAAAAAATCAAAAAATTATCAAATAGGATTGATGTATCAAAGTGACTATTATAATTCATGGACATATAGTTCTAACACCAATAGTTGGTTACACATAACAAACGGAAGAAGTGATGTATCAACAACATATGGAAGTACATACGAATGGACAATGACTAGGTATGGCCGCTACCTCGGCTATTTTTGGCCGTGGTATGTGGATAGGTCCGGCTCCTTGAGCAGCGACTCTGCAACCGGTACGTCTGCGGTACGTCCGGTCTTCTATCTAACAAACGAGATAGGACTAGTAGGAGAAGGAACCGAAACAAATCCATTTATTATTACAAGCAAAGCAAATGCATAATAATATTAAAAAATCTATTATACTCAACATTTATTAATAAATAATTGACTTAAGGAATTAATTTAGATAAGATTTTTATATGATATTCGGTATTTCCAACATACTTTTAGAACATGTAAAAATATTGACAGAAAAGTTAACGATGTGTAGGTAATGTTGGAAATAGTAAAAAAATACCGATTTATCGTTAGATGGTTAAAGAAACTTGGTTATATTATTAATATGGGTTGATAGTTATGGAAGTGAATGAAGCAATTAAAACTAAAATAAATAAGTTGTTATATGAGAGGAATATGTCTGTTAACAAGTTATCAACAAACGCCGGACTTATGCAAAGTACTGTTGATAGTATTTTAAATGGGAGAAGTAAAAATCCGACCATGGTAACAATTTGTAAGATATGTGAGGGGTTTGATATTCCTTTAAGTGAATTTTTTGATGATAAAGTATTTGATGATTTAGATTTCGATATTAAATAGTTTAGATATTCTTGGAATAGAATATCTTTTTTAATGGTTAAGTGTTATAATTAAGATGTGATAGATATGAATAATAAAGGTTTTACATTAATAGAAATTTTAGTAGTTATAGCTCTTGTGGCTTCTTTAGGAGTAATAGTAACTATTAATATATCAAGTATGCTTAATAGTGAAGATAATGATAAATGCAGTAATTTTGCAAAAGAAGTAGAAGAAGCGGCTTGTGTTTACGCAGGACTTAATAAAGACATTTGTAAAGATGGTTGTAATATTACCTTAGGAGATTTAATAAGTGATGGTTTTATTGGAACAGATATAAATGCTTGTACAAATGAAGAAATAGATAAAAGTGAAGAAGTAGAGGTTACTATATCTAGCGATGGCGAAAAGAAATGTAGTTATGTAAGAGGGGAAGAAAATGAGGGATAAAGTATTAGAATATTTAAAATTAGATGATAAAGCAAAGACATTAATGGAAATTAATGATTATTTAGGATTAAAAAATGCTGAAGAATTAGAAGAACTTCAAAATGTTTTAAGTGAATTAATAAAAAGTGGGATTGTTCACGAGACTAAGAAAAGTAAATATATGCTTATGAGTAATTGTGCTTCTCTTTTAGCAGGTAAAATTGAAGTTACCAAAAATGGTTATGCTTTTTTATTAAAAGAAGAAGGAGACTTATTTATTAGTAGTGATAATTTAAATGGGGCAATTAATGGGGATACGGTTTTAGTCGATGTTTTTGAAAGAAATAATAAATTAGAGGGTAAAGTATTAAAGATATTAGATCGAAAACTTAATACTGTAATTGGGGAAATTCTCTATGTAAATGATGAGCCAACCTTAATAGTGGATGATAAAAAATTAGATATTGAAGTGGAACTTATAAACCATTTTGCTAATTTAGTTGATGGGCATAAAGTTTTAGTAGAGTTAAAAGAACAAGTATCCCATCATAAATTTAGAGGGGTAATTTTAAAAATAATTGGGCATAAAAATGACCCAGATATTGATATTTTAACTATTGCTTATAAACATAATATCGAATTAGAGTTTAGTGATGAAGTTAAAAAAGAATTAGAAAGTATTCCTGATGAAGTAAGAGAAAGTGATAAAGTAGGAAGAACTGATTTAACTGGGGAAGTAATATTCACAATTGATGGGGATGATACTAAAGATATTGATGATGCGATTAGTATTAAGAAAAAAGATAATCTATATGAGTTAGGAGTGCATATTGCGGATGTAAGTTATTATGTGAAACCAGGTACGCATTTATATGATGAAGCATACTCTAGAGGTACTTCTTCTTACTTAGCTGATAGAGTTTTACCGATGCTTCCTCATGAACTTTCTAATGGTATTTGTTCTTTAAATCCGGAAGTCGAAAGACTAGCTATTAGTTGTGTTATGGACATTGATAATGAGGGAAAAGTTGTTAGTTATGATATTTTTCCATCTGTAATTAAAAGCCGGAAACAAATGACTTATAAGTGTGTTAATAAAATATTAGAAGAAAATACTATACCCGAAGGTTATGAAAAATATAAAGATGATTTATTACTTATGAATGAACTTGCTCATATCTTAAGAAAAAGAAAAGTTAAAATGGGTTATATTGAATTTGATATACCCGAACCAAAAATAATTCAAGATGAAAACGGGAAATGTATTGATATTGTTAAAAGAGAACAAAGAGAAGGGGAAAAGTTAATCGAAGACTTTATGATTGCGGCGAATGAAACTGTAGCCACCCATATTTTTAACATGGACTTACCTTTTATTTATCGGGTTCATGGAGAACCAAAACCAGAGAAAATTGAAGACTTTATGAATCTTTTAAAAGTGTTAAAAGTTAATGTGAATACAAGAGGTATTAGTACGAGTGGCAGAGATGTTAATAGGCTATTAGATAGTTTAGATGGTTTAGAAGAAAAAGAAATATTATCGAAGATGCTTTTAAGAAGTATGCAAAAAGCTATTTATAGTGCCACCAATATTGGACACTTTGGTTTAGGCTTAAAAAATTATACGCATTTTACATCACCCATTAGAAGATTTCCTGATACCACAGTGCATCAGTTATTAAGAACATATTTATTTGATAAAAAGTTAGATAAAGAAACAATTAATTATTATAACAAGTATTTAGTGGAAGTTGCGGAGCATTCATCCGAAAGAGAACAAGCAGCGGTTGATGCCGAAAGAGAAGTTGATGATATGAAGATGGCCGAATACATGGAAAGCCATATTGGCGAAGTTTATGAAGGCATGATAACAACCGTTACCAACTTTGGCTTCTTTGTGGAACTTCCTAATTTAGTGGAAGGTTTAGTTCATGTCAGTACGCTTGATGGATACTTTAATTATGTACCGGAAATGCTTTCCTTAATTAATCAAGATAAGAGTAAAATGTATAAGATTGGCGATAAAGTTACCATAAAAGTTTTGAATGCCTCTAAAAGTGATGGTATAATAGACTTTGAGGTGCAAGATGGAAATAATTAATCGCAAAGCCAAATTTGATTATTTTATTGAATCCGAAATTGAAGCGGGTATTGTTTTAGTGGGCACCGAAATTAAATCTTTAAGAAAAGGTTCAGCTGATTTAAAAGATACTTATATAAGAATAAAAAATAATGAAGCTTATATAATTAATATGTATATAGCTAAATATGAAGAAGGAAATATTTTTAATCATGATGAAAGAAGAGAAAGAAAGTTATTACTTCATAAAAAAGAAATTAAAAAATTAGAAGAGGCCTCTAAAAAAGATGGTTATTCTCTAATCCCAATAAGAGGTTATTTAAAGAAAAATTTATTTAAAATAAGTGTGGGTATTTGTCGGGGTAAGAAAAATTATGATAAAAGAGAAGCTATAAAGAATAGAGATATTAAAAAGATAGAGGGTAGGTAAAATGAAAAAAAGTAGTAAAAAAAATAAAAAAATTTTATTAATCGGAATTATATTATTAGTTGTTTTAGTTGGAGTTGCTTTAGTTATAATATTTACTAATAAAAAAGAAGAAAAGCCCAAAGAAGAAAATAATATTGATACTCCAAAAGAAGAAATTAAGATAATTGATGAGAATAGTAAATCAAGACCTATTGCTATCATGATTAATAATGCAAAAGATGCAAGACCTAACCAAAAAGGATTACAAAAAGCCTATATTGTTTATGAAATAATTAATTATGTGGATGGATCTACGAGATTTATGGCTTTATTTAAAGATCAAGATTTAGAAGAAGTGGGACCAATTAGAAGTACGAGACATTATCACCTTGATTATGTACTAGAAAATGATGCTATTTTTGTTCATTGGGGTTATAGTCCTAAAGCTCAAAGTGATTTAAAAACTTTAGGTATTAATAATATTAATGGTATAACTTATGGCTCTGATAATACTAAAGATAAGATAGGAGATAAAGCTTTCTTTTGGACGGCGACAATTCCAGGGGTTAATATTTCCCATCGTCGATTTACGAGTACAGAACTTATTGATAAAGGAATAGAAAGACTAAATTACAGAACCGAAACGGAACAAGAAAACTTATTTAATTATAGTGCATCTTTAATTAATATAAAGGATATGGAAAATACTACTAAGGCGAGTAGAGTAGATATTTACTATGCCAAAAATAATTATGTAACTTATGAATATGATGAAGATAGTCATACTTACCTTAGAAGTGTTAATGGTGTCTCTCATAAAGATAGTGCCACGGGTGAACAATTAAAAGTTACTAACATTATTACTTATAAAGTTAAAAATACCACTATTCCGGGAGATGATGATGACCGTCAAGACTTACATAATATCGGTAGTGGGGAAGGATACTTTATAACTGATGGTTATGCTGTTAAAATTAATTGGTATAAAGAATGCCGGGAATGTCAAACTAAGTATACCTATTTAAATGGGGAAGAGATTACTTTAAATGATGGTAATACCTTTATTCAAATAGAACCAGAAGGACAAGAATTAAAAATTTCATAAAATATAAATAAGATAATATAATTAACTAGGAGGATTAAATGGAAAAAATTGGAGAATTTATTGGTAATAATTATGCGTGGTTTTTAACAATAACCATTTTGCTCTTATTTGCCTTAATTGGTTATATTTATGACACGAAGAGAAGTAAAAAAGATTTACTTAAAAAACAAGAAGAAGAATTAGATGAAGAATCTTTAGAAAATATTATGATTTCTGAAGATAAAAAACTATCGGATATGGTAGTAAATTCTAAAGACATTAATCCAGAAACAAAAGAAGTTAATATATTAGAAGAAGAAAAAGAAACTGAAGAAAAAGAAGAAACAAAAACCGAAATAGAGTCCTAAGGGACTTTTTATTTTGCAAAATATTTGCTATAATAATTTAAGTATTAAATAAAGGAGTGAATTTATGGACCTATCAGGTATATGGAGTATATTTACGAAAATAATTGATATTGGTATTGTTTGGTTAGCATTTTATTATATTTTAAAAAATGTTAAAAACAATATTAAAATGGTATTGATTGTTAAAGGGGTAGTTATAATCCTTATTATTAAAATATTAAGTGATTTATTAAATTTATATACAGTTGGAGTATTGCTTGAGTATATTGTGGCTTGGGGACCTTTAGCCATTATTGTTATCTTTCAACCGGAGATTAGAAGTGTTTTAGAGTCTTTAGGAAGAACCCAACTTTTAGGAAGACATAAGATTTTAACAGTTGATGAAAGAGAAAAAGTTGTTTATGAAATCATGAAGAGTGTCGAATACTTTAAGAAAAATCGCATTGGAGCTTTAATGGTTATTGAAAGAGAAATATCTTTGGAAGAATACATTAAGAATGCGACCAAAGTTTATGCTGATTTAACGGATGATTTATTGGAAACTATTTTCTTTCCTAATTCCCCAATGCATGATGGTGGGGTAATTATTCAAGGAGATAGAATTACTTGTGCCGGAGCCGTATTTAAAACGAGTATGAATCCAAGTATTTCCAAAAGACTTGGAACCCGTCATAGAGCGGCTTTAGGTATTGCCGAAGAAAGTGATGCCATTGCGTTAATTGTTTCCGAAGAAAATGGAAGAATTTCCATTGCTTGCAATAATGAATTATTATATAACTTAACTTTAGATGAATTTAGAATGAAATTAATTGAAGAATTAAGTCCAAAGACTGAAGTATTCTTCGAGGCTGAAGATGATGAAAGTGGTGAAGAAGATGCGTAAGTTTTTGATTAAAATAGGTCGAGTTATCTATCGTTTCTTTGAGGCTATCTTTAAATTTATTGATAAATTTATCATTATGCCTATAACAAGACTAGTTTATAATATTTCGAAAGCTACTAGTGGTAGTAATGTTAGTTTCAATAAACTATTAAATAGACCGCATTTCTTAATTGTTTTATCATTAATTTTTGCCGTTATTTGTTTCTTACTAATTGATAACAAAGTTATTAGTTTAGTAGATACGGAAGCCGAAATTATTAAGAATGTTCCGGTAAATGTCGTTTATAATGAAGAAGCTTTTGTAGTGGAAAATATCCCGGATACAGTGGATATTACCATTGCGGGCAGAAAAAGTGATATCTATCTTGCCAAACAACTTGGCGAATTTGAGGTTGAATTAAACCTATCTAAATATACGGAAGCTGGTACTTATAAAGTTTATTTTACTTATTCTAAGTCTATTGATTCTGTTGATTACATCTTGGATCCTTCATATTTAAATGTGGAAATAGATGATAAGGTTAGTGAAGTTAAATCCGTAGAATATGAACTTATAAATATTGATAAATTAAATAGTAAATTAAGTGTCTCTAGTGTCTCACTTGATAGTAGCGAAGTAGTTGTTAAAGGTAGTGAAGAAGCTATTAATAGTATATCTACTATTAAAGCTTTAGTATCTTTAACTTATACGAAAGATGAAATAAGAGAACATAAAGAATATGATGGTAAAGAAAAGTATACGGAAGAAGGTACTTATGAAATTACCAATATTCCATTAGTGGCTTATGACTCTAATGGGGAAATAATTAAAAATGTGGAAATTGTTCCAGGGTCTTTAACAGGTACGATTGTCTTATCAAGTTATAAAAATACCGTGCCACTTCAAGTAACTACAACAGGTAATCTTGTTAATGGTAAAGCCATTGCGGCCATCACAATCAACAATAGTGCTTCTCTATCTGTAGATATCTATGGCGAAGAAGCGGACATTAAAGATATTACATCTGTACCGGTAGTTATAAATGTTGATGGAGCAGGCTCAAATGCTGTCGAAAATTATACAGTTGTTATTAGAAAACCTAAGGGCGTAAGAGATATAAGTCTAAAAAATGCGACGATTAAAGTAACATTTGGTGATGAAGAGCAAAAGACCGTTGAAGTTAGTGATATTACTAATAGAAACTTAGCTGATGGTTATAGTGCCGTTATCATTGCGGGAGGACATCCTCAAGTTCAAGTTAAGGGTGTTAAATCGAATATTGATGCCATTAATGCAAGTAATATAAGAGCTTATGTTGACCTTGCTGGTCTTGGTGAAGGTGTTCATGATATCAAAGTAAAAGTTGATAACAATAACCCATTAGTTTCTTATGAAGTAACCAATACAATTCAAGTTAAAATTACGAAGAATTAAGAGAGCAATCTCTTTTTTCTTCGCAAATAAATTTACAATACTTTACATGGCTTTTTGATGTTAAATTCAATAAAGTATGTATATAGATGGTATAATAACAAAAAGGAGGATATTTTATGAACGAAATATCAAAGGAAGAATTAGAAAATTTGAAAGGTTTAGATATTCCACCATTAAAAAAAACAGGTGATACTATTCTTTCAGAAAGTCTGGATTTAAGTAAACTTCACTTTCCGGATTTTGATGGTGATTTACCTGAAGAATTTCCTAAAATGACTGTAGATGATTATTTAAAGGAACATCATATGTTTTTGCAAGAATATTTAAAAAATCATAATATGACTATGGATGATTATTTAACGAGTCATCATATGACTTTGCTTGGATATATAAAAGATCATCATATGACTGAGGATGAATATTTTATGACTATGGATAAAACCGAAGAACATCATAGAGGTAGATAAAACATATTTATAGTTTAATTAAAGAGAGAAATCTCTTTTTTCTTTTTTTGTGCTGTGTTATAATATTTTCACTGGAGGTTTTGAAAATGAATGTCGAATTTAAAAATATAAAAGATGATGAATGGATAACAACTAATGAAGAAGGAAGAATGCGTTTTATTAAAGCAAATGCCGGAAATACAGAAATGGTGGATATTCTAAATAAAGAAGATGAATTAGAAATATTAGAAGAAACAAAAGAAGAATTATTAGAAAGTATAGATAAAATTAATAAATTTATGAGACAAAATAAAAGACTTAGTATATCTGTTTTGTTAGTTTTCATAATGACTCTAGGAGTATTTACTCCCATTTTTAAACCTTTTAGTTGGGATAATGCAGAAATGATTTTATCTCTATTAGTTTGGGCTTTGGGTTTGGGTTTCACTGAAAGTTGTATATTTTGTAAACATAAGTATGAAAAAGAAGAACTCACAATTTATGAAGAAAGATTACAAGAAATAAAAGAAAGAAAACCAGAATTAGAAAAAGAAATTGCAAAGTTAAAAGAAAAACATAATTTTAGAGAAGAAGAAAAAGAAGTAAATTATTTTGAAAATTTAAGTTATGAAAAAGAAAAAGAGAAAAGTTTAGTTAGAGCTAGAATTAGAAAATAAATTAAAGTAGTTGGAGGTTTTGAAAATGAATAACGAAGAATTATTAAAAATATTAAATGATAAATACGAAACAATATTAACTGAGGATAAAGAATTATCTATAGAATTTGAGAAACTTGTTCAAGAATATAATGAGTTATACCATAGTGATAAAATTAAAAAATTAGAAGAAAAAGAATTTATTTTAAAGAATGGTAAATCATTCAAAGGAAAAATGAAGAGCTTTTTTGCATCTCCAACTGGTGGGGCAAATTGTGTATTTAATAACATTTTTGATGCTGTTATTTTACTTGTTTTAGCAGGAGCGGCTTACATTGGACATTATGAATATATTATTTCTGAACATAAAGCTTTTCCTGAAATTGGAATGAAAATATTATATTTTTTAGATGCCATTTTAGCGGGGTCATTATTAGCTATACCTATATCTTCAATAATAAATATAAATAAGGTTAATAAAAAATACAAATTAGAAGATATTTCTTTAGAATTAGAAAATGCTAAAAAGAGAAAAGAAGTTGTTGTTGAAGAATTAGAATTAAAAAAATCATTACATGAAATTAAAGAACAAAAATTAGATGAACTAGAAGGGGCAATTAAAAGCATTGAAGAAATTATTAATACTCAAAATTCAGTAGATAATTTTGATTTAACTGATGAGCAAGTAGTGGAATTAAATACATATGAAAAAGAAGAAAAGAAGTTAAAATTAGAAAGAAAGTAAAATAATTTATTAGAGGGTTTTGGAAAATGAACAATAAAGAATTATTAGAAAAATTAAAAAGTACATATGAAACAATACTAGGTGAAGATGTTGATATAACTAAAGAAATAGAAAAATTATCTAAAGAAAGAGACGAATTATATTCTTCTGATAAAATTAAAAAGTTAGAAAAAAATGAGTTTATATTAAAAAATGGTAAATCATTTAAAGGAATACTTAAAAGTTACTTTTCTAATCCAGATGGAGAACCTTTATATATAGTTTCCAACATTATCGTAAATTTATTTTATTTTGGTTTAGTGGCTTTTTCTGTTTATATGATTTTTGGTACTACTTATACTTGTCCATCTATCGTTAGAGCAATTATGTATGTTTTAGCGGTCATTGAAGTAGCTTTAGGGGTATCTATGCCAGTTACGGATATTATTCATATAAATAAGGTTAATAAGAAATATAATTTAGAAGAAATTTCTTTAGAATTAGAAAATGCTAAAAAGAGAAAAGAAGTTGTTGTTGAAGAATTAGAATTAAAAAAATCATTACATGAAATTAAAGAACAAAAGCTAAATGAATTAGAAGGCGCTATTAAAAGCATTGAAGAAATTATAAATACTCAAAGTCAAACAGATAACTATGATTTAACAAATGAACAAGCAATGAAATTAAATATCGAAACAAAAGAAGAAGGAAAAAAATTGAAATTAGAAAGAAAATAAGTTTTTTCTAATTTTATTTTGTGGTAAAATTAATTATATGGAGGTTATATGGAAAATTATACTGTTGAAAGAGTGTTATTGGGGTTACAAAAAGAATATTTAGAAAATTATCAAAAGATAAATAAATTAAAAGAATATTGTGTAGTTAAGGATAAAAAAATCATTGACTATTATTTTAACCCTATTTATGTTAAAAAAACTAATTATAAGTGTCTTATTCTTTATTTTGATAAGGATTATAGTAAATTAACTTTATTATTAGATAAAATTAAAAAAATGCTAAATTTTTGTCCAAGATTCGATTCTATAACTATTGGACTTGTTGATGGGGAATATAAGAATTGTTTTCCAAGTTTTCCAATTCAAACTAACGAAGAAAATATATTAGATTTTTCAGAATATGCCAAATTAATTCTGGATTCTGATTTTACTAAATATATTAATTCAGAAGAAATAAAACTTAAAGATGGAGATAAAGATAAAGACAATCATTATAAATTAGATATTTTTCCATCTCGTATGGCCCTTTATCAAATGTATACTTTATTAATGCATTATTTACCTTATTATAATAGAATTAGTTTTAAGAACAATCATGGTATTTTAGATAATGCTTATATCGAAAGACTTTTAAGTATGGAAGTACCTACATCTTCCTTAAATCCTTATGAATTAGATGTTATTGCTAAAAGTGGTACAGAAAATCAAAAAATAATAATTCCGGAAGAAATAAAAGAAAATAAAAAAGTTAGTTTTAATATTTGTAATCATAATGAAGGTTTAATATTAACAAGAACTAAATAAGATAGATAGTGTGAAAAGTTTTATGGAAAACAAGACACACTAGAAGAAAAAAGATATTAAAATGAAAATTTTAATATAAA
>CANQBI010000009.1 GCA_947589435.1 uncultured Bacilli bacterium | reverse complement strand
GCCGACAGAGGGAATCGAACCCCCAACCTACTGATTACAAGTCAGTTGCGCTACCAATTACGCTATGTCGGCAAAAATAAATGTCGGCCCAAAAAATAAAATGGTGGGCGATATAGGACTCGAACCTATGACCCTCTGCTTGTAAGGCAGATGCTCTAACCAACTGAGCCAATCGCCCAAAACCATTATTGTCTTAAAATAAGATTTCAAGACAATTAAGATTATACTATACAAATTTTAATTATGCAACTAATTTTGACAATTTTATTTCTATTTTTTTAAAAAAGTAGTCCTTTTTGGATTGCATATGGAAGAAAATGGTCTCTAATTGATGATGATAAATTATATTCTGTTTCTCCTAAAGAATACCAATGATAATCCATAATTTCATCATTTGGAATTAAACTTACATGAATTTTTTTCGTAGCCAAGAACATATTCATTTCAATAGTTACATCCATATCACTTGCAGCCGCTTCTTTAAAACACATAATTGGTAGTAAATCTTCTTCACAAAATTCAAATCCTTGCCCTATTTCCTCGTTTACTTCCCTTAAGGCAGCGGTAATTTCGGTTTCACCAGTCTCAACTCCTCCACCTACTAAAGTCCAAGAATTGGTGGTATTGCTTCTTTGTGATTTTACAATTAATAACTTGCCATCTTCGATAAAAGCAACACCTACTACTCTTTTAAATTTTTCCACAACAATCACCTACTACCAATTAAATTATACTAAATTTTAAAATTTTGTGAAACTTCTCTTCCCAAAATAAGTCAAATTGTGTTAATATAAAGATGAACTTTTCCTTTACAAATTTTATTATGATTAAAAATGTGTCAACCAATCTTGATATTTATCAAAATAAAGTTTTAGAATGTCAAAACAACGCTTTAGTTATTGCAGCGGCCGGCTCCGGAAAAACCACAGCTATCATTCATAAGGTCAAATCCTTAATTGAAAATGGTATAGATCCTCAAGAAATTTTAATGATATCATTCACTAATGCCTCCGTTAACGATATAAAAAAGAAAATTAATGATGACGTAGATGTTTTTACTTTTCACAAACTGGCAATTAGTATTTTGCAAAAATGTAATATTACTTATACTTTAGCAAATCCTTATTTATTAAAATTTATAATTAAAGAATACTTACTTACATGTAATAAAAAGGAACAAAAAACAATCCTCAAATTTTTAAAAATAAAAACTAATTACAAAAAGTTTTGTCAATCTAAAGAATTTTCTAGTTTTGTTACTTTCATTGAAACTTTTATTAATTTATGGAAAACCAACAGTCTAGCTTTTAACGATATATCGTTAAATAAATTTAGTTTTAAAGAGAAAAAAATCCTTATTATTATTTTTAATATTTATAAAATTTATAATGAAGAAAAACAGGGAACAAAGGCCTTTGATTTTGATGATTTAATCATTATGGCTACCAAATATGTTAGCATGGCTTCTCTAAATTACAAATATATCTTTATTGATGAATTTCAAGATACTTCCATGATTAGATTTAATTTAATCGAAGCAATATATCAACATACAAATTCTAAAATAATTGCTGTTGGTGATGATTACCAATCTATTTATAGGTTTTCCGGATGTGATTTAAATATCTTTTTGAATTTTTCCCAAAAACTAAATAATGTAGAGGAAATTAAACTTTTAAATACCTATCGAAGTGGTCAAGAATTAGTGGATATTGCTAGCGACTTCATTTCCAAAAATCCTTTACAAATAAAAAAAGATTTAAAATCATTTAAACATGAACCAAATCCAATTATTTTTATTCCCTATCAAAACAAAGTTGTCATGTTTAAAAAAGTTTTAAATTATCTTTTAACATTCACAAATGATATTATGATTTTATTTAGGAACAACAAAGATATTTACAGTTACATTGATAATGATTTTTCTATTAACGATACATCGCTAATTTATAAGGAGCAAAAGATACCTATTTATACTGTTCATAAAGCCAAAGGATTAGAAAGTGATTACACGATTATTTTAAATTGTAATGATGAACTTTTAGGATTTCCTAATCAAATTGAAAATAACCCTTTAATTAATAAAATTCTTCCCAATAAAGAAATAAAATATGCTGAAGAAAGAAGGCTATTTTATGTGGCCCTAACGAGGTGTCGTTTAAAAACTTTTATTTTTTACAACAAATCTATGCCTTCTCCCTTTATTACGGAATTAAAAAAAATAGTTAAAGTTCATTTAAACAAACTTAACTATTTTAAATAACTATTTTCTTTCTAGCCAAAGATTTGCATCTTTAACACTTAAAGAAATCTTATCTTCCTCCATTAATTTAGCAATCATACTTTTAATTGTGGTCCCTACAATATGATATTGTTCTACTGTTTCTTTAATATGATAATGATTAAATAATTCTTTTAATATTTCATTATAATTATGTTTATCTAATATTATTTCGTATATTTCTTCTTCAATACTGGTAATTGCCTCCGCATTTTTTCTTAAAGTATCCCCAATATCACTTTCTACTTCTCCGTGTGATGGAACATAATAAGCATAATTGGTTTCTTTTAAAAACTCTAAAGTTTTTAAAAAATTAGCCACATCATAAGTATATTGAATTTTATATTTTTCAAGGATTTTACTACTTGTATAAGCATCCCCTACAAATAAAACATTATCACTCGTGGCTACCCCAATTAAACCAAAGGAATGACCTTCCAAATTGATTATTTCTAAACCTTCTTCGGTAAAATTTTTTATATCTTCACAAACACTAGGTTTCGCCATTAAAAATGATGTACAAAGTTCTTTTATCGGTTTAGCCCCATACATTAAAGCAGGTTCTAAAATAGGACTATTTATAAAATAGCTCTCGGTTTTCTCGGCATAAATTTGACAATTATATTTATTTTGTAAATAGGCATTGCCTCCAATATGGTCCGCATGACTATGGGTATTAATAATACACTTTAAATGCCAATTATTCTCTTCTAAAACTTTAGATATTTCTTTACCATAATCTTTAGAACTGCCACTGTCAATTAAACAAACATTTTCTTCATCTAAAAGATATATCCCTACATTCACTGGACTTAATAACACATAGGTTTTTTCTCCTAATTTTTGTAATTCCATTTAATATTTCTCCTTAGTTTTCTTTAGTTAAAAAGTTCTTTAAACCTTCTAAACCTAAAATAATTATTCCTCCTAAAATGAAGTATAAAATATTAAAAGTTTCGAAACTTAAACTATTTAAAGGAACATCTAAAGTAGTTGGGCCCATAATAATTGAATAAATTGAGGCAATCATCATTCCTAAGATACAATATATAGTGGCGCTTCTTTTTTTATCTAAACATTTTCTTAATAATTTAATGAAATAAAGAACTCCAAATATAACACCTAAGCCAAAGACAATTAAGATTGGTAAGGCCCTAAAATCCAAACTTAATAAGGCTTTAATTTTTGTAATTATGGGAATATAAATACCAAAGATAAGCAAAATAGTTGAACCCGAAATTCCAGGTAATATCATGGCTGAGAAAGCTACCATCGCCGCTAAAAAGACATACAAAATAGTTCCTAAATTAAAGTTATCAATATTAAATGTACCGCCAACAACCCGATTTAAATAAGTAATCACAATAACTAATAAAGCTCCTAAAAGAGCAAAAATTATATTTTGATATTTACCTTTTAAATTATCCTTTTCTTCTTTTATAACAATTGGTAAAGCAAACACAATAAACCCAATAAATAAAGAACTCATTTCATAAATATGTTTATCAAATAAATTAGATAAGAATAAAACGGCTAAAACCATTCCGACAATCCAGCCGATAGCGAGTTTAAATAAATAAGCAATGGCTTTCTTTTTGGCCTTCATGTCCCCTCTAAATAAATCATCTAAAGCCCTTATGAATTTATCATAAAATCCTAAGATAAAGGCTACTGTACCACCTGATACTCCTGGCACACTATCGGCAAGAGCCATACATAAACCATTAATAAAATTAACAATGTACTCTTTTATTTTTTTCATTTAATCACCTTTTTCTACCTACTTTTTTATTATAACAAAATAAATAATTGTAAACAATAGATATTTTCATTCATTAAAAGCAAAATAAAGTTTACAAATGATTTTTAATTATGTTACAATAATAATTGAAAGGATATGATGATATGAGTACATCTAAAAAAGTAGCAACCAAAAAACCAACAAAGAAAAGTCCAACTGTCAAAAAAGTTGAAAAAAAAGTAGAAGAAATTGTTAAACCAAAAATAGGTTTTAAAAATTATTTGTATGCCCTTCTTGTTTTAGTCGGAGGCATTTTAGTATTATTCTATAGTTTTAAATGGTATCAATTAAAAAGCGAAGAAAAGCTCATGAAAAGTTATTTAATTACTTCTAGTACCATTGTTACCAGTGTTACTAGTTTAGATGAATTTGATGAAATTAGTCAAGAATTACCTTCATCATATTTTATCTATTTAGGTTATACTGGTGATAAAGAAGTTTATAATTTTGAAAAAGAATTAAAAGTCTTAATTGATACTTATAATATAAATGATATCTTCTATTATATTGATGTTACAAACTTAATTAAAGAAGATGAAAATTATTTAGACACTATTAAAAAGACTTTAAAACTTAATAATTTAGATAATGTTCCCGCCATTATATATGTTAATAATGGAGAAATAAAAGATAGTAATATTCTAGATGGTGTTAAAGGTACTATTTTAAAAGTAGAAGATTTAGAAAGACTTTTAAACATTTATGAATTTGAAACAGTTAAATAAAAGAAAGAAGACTCATGTGAGTCTTTTTTAATATCCTTTACTTTTATAATATTCATATAATTCTTTAAAACGATTAAAATGCACTACTTCTCTTTGTCTTAACCATAATAATGGAGCTAAAACATCTTCATCATCGGTTAGGTCAATTAAGTTTTCATAAACTGCTCTAGCTTTTTGTTCGGCAGCCATATCTTCCATTAAATCGGCAATTGGATCAGCAGTTACGGAAAAATAAGTAGCCGTAAAAGGAACACCATTGGCATCTACTGGATATAATCCTTTATTGTGTTCGGCATAATTAGCATCAAGTCCAGCTTCTTTTAATTCGGCAATCGTGGCATTTTGGGTAAGTTGTTTGACCATTGTACAAATCATTTCACAATGGCCAAGTTCCTCAGTTGAAATGTCATTAAGTAAGGCTTTTCCTTTATCATCAGGCATCGTATATTTTTGACTGAAATATCTTAATGCGGCCGCAAGTTCCCCATTCGAACCGCCAAATTGCGTTAAAAGAAGTTTGGCCATTCTTAAATCTTTTTTGTTAATACTAATGGGATAATTAGTATGTTTAACATATTTAAACATAGATATCACCTCTAAATTCTTCCCATGGCCAAGGACTATCAATCCATTTAAATTCTTCCCCTTTAGTATTAATTACCATAAGAGGTCCATAAGTTTCCATATATTCTTTCTTGGCTGCTTTTTCTTCTTTGATTAATTCTTCTAAATAATGTAAAGCCTCTTTATCATCAGGATGTGTATCTAAGAAAAGATTCATATCGGTAATAGCGTGCGCATATTCCATAACATTAAAAAGTTTGGCTTCTCTATCACTTTTAGGTTGAATATTTAAGTAAGTTAAATTTTTATAAGGTAAATATTCATCTTTAAAAATATTTCCTCTTAAAAATCCTTCTTTGGCTGTTAAAAATTTACTATTTTTATTATAATTTGGAACACTAGGCTTGGGACTACTTATGTTAGCTAAATTAAATAGGGCTAAATCTAAATTGACATTGTTATCATCAAATAACATAAAAAAATTACCTCCTAACGTAATGTATGAGGTAATTAAATTTTTTTATATGCTTATGCCTATTTATTCATCTATTTCGTCTTCACTTTTTACTAAAACTTCTCTTGGTTTACTGCCGTTTTGCGGTCCTACTATTCCTCTTGATTCTAGTAAATCAATCATTCTAGCCGCTCTATTAAAGCCAAAACGGAATTTTCTTTGAATTAAAGATGCACTAATTTTACCAGTTGAAATAGCAAAGTCTACCACTTCATTATACATTGGATCATCATAATCATCTTCGCCATTACCACTTCCCGATGAAGAATTAGATGTTCCACTCGAAACCGTTAAATCTTCGGTATATTGAGCTTTCATTTGTTTCGTACAATAATTAATTAATTTTTCGATTTCTTCATCAGATATAAAGCAGCCTTGAATTCTTTCAGGGGTATTTTCCCCCATTGGTAAATATAACATATCACCTTTTCCTAGAAGTTTTTCAGCTCCCCCCATATCAAGGGCTGTCCGAGAGTCTATTTGACTTGCGACAGCAAAACAAATACGCGATGGAATATTTGCTTTAACAACACCCGTAATAACATTAGTTGATGGTCTTTGGGTAGCCACGATTAAATGAATACCGGCCGCTCTTGCTAGTTGGGTAATCCGCATAATAGAATTTTCCACTTCTTTAGAAGCCACTAACATTAAATCGGCAAGTTCATCAATTATTACAACCCAATAAGGCATCTTTGGCAATGGACTTTCCGGATGTTTTTTATTTTCTTTTTCGATATATTCATTATATTCATTAATCTTCTTTACTTTATGTTCGGCAAAAGTATCATAACGCCTATCCATTTCGGCAACCACATTTTGAAGCATTATGGAAGCCTTCTTTGGATCATTTACTACCGGACAATATAAATGAGGTGTCCCATTATAATTAGTAAGTTCAACCTTTTTAGGGTCAACCATAATAAGTTTTACTTCATAAGGGGTATAATTCATTAAAATAGAACAAATAATGGAATTAATACATACTGATTTACCACTACCAGTAGAACCCGCCACTAAAAGGTGAGGCATCTTGGTAAGGTCAGCCACAATAGGTTTACCCATTAAGTTCTTTCCTAAGGTAATCATAATATCATATTTATTTTTAACACTTAAATTAGCTTCTAAAATTTCTCTAAATGGTACCGCACTAATTGTTTCGTTAGGTATTTCTACCCCAATGGTACTTTTCCCCGGAATTGGCGCTTGAATACGCACATCTTTGGCCGCTAAGGCTAAAGCAATTTCTTTATTAATTGATAAAATATGACTTACTTTAGTTCCGGCAGGAACACATACCTCATATTGGGTAAATGCTGGTCCTACTTGAATATTGACAACTTTAGCAGTTATTTTAAAGTCTCCTAATACTTTTTCTAATAAATCTTTATTAGCCATTATTCGAGCATCATTTTCGGTTTTCTTTGGACTTTTAACATCTTTTAAAATACTAATTGGAGGTAATTTATATTTCCCATCATTAATAGGCTCAATTACCATTGGTTCTACTTCTACTATCTCGTTAGGAGATACTTCTTTATTTTTATTTTTGATATCTTCTAGTCTATTAATAACAATTTTATCATCGTGCTTAGGTTCTAGTTCTACTTCTTCATGGACATTCTCGCTAATTTTAACTAAACCATCCTCTTCTTCAGTATCTTTACTCTCTTCTTTATTCTTTCTAATAAATCCCTTTATTTTATCTAAAACATCACTAAATGTAACATCAAATAATAAGATTAAACCACCAATAGCCATAACAACTAAAATAACGATGGTGCCAACTCTGGCAAATAAAGCATACAAAACACTAATGGCACAAGCACCGATTAAACCGCCCCCAATAGATATGGAAGTATTCCCTGTATTTAATATTGAGGCCGCCATATCTATGGAATTAATTCGATCCATATATTGGTCAAAAGTTGTTTTTAAAATATCAGCCGGATTTTCAATTTCATTTAAAAAGGTAAAATGACTAGCTACTAAAATAACTAACATAATTAAATAAAAACCAATTAAACGGGAAGAAAAAAACTTTGGCATCTTTCTTTTAAAAATCATAAAAAGGCCCACTAAAAGAAGATAGATTACAAAAACAATCCACCAAGAACCCATTAAAAACATCCCAAACTCTTTAATAAGAGTCCCAATATAACCAAAGCCAAAACCAATTATACCAACAATAGCCAGTATTAAACCGGTAAGTTCGACACTCATTCCTTTACTAGTTGCTTCTTTGGATTTTTTTCGCTTAGCCATTTTTATCACCATTTTAATTATAAACTAGATTTTATTTTTTGACAATTAATTCTAGATTTAATATAATTATTTTTACGGAGGATGTTATGATTAATGTTGTTTTATTTGAACCAGAAATACCTACTAATACAGGTAATATTATGCGGACTTGTATTGCTACCCATACGCATTTGCATCTAATTAAACCCCTAGGCTTTAGTTTAGATGATAAATATGTAAGAAGAAGTGGTGTCAATTACATTGATAAATGTGAATATACTGTCTATGAAAATATTGAGGAATTTTTTTCTAAAAATAAAGGAGAATATTATTTTTTAACTAGATATGGTCATAAACCTCATACTTCATTTGATTATAGTGACCAATCAAAAAACATCTATTTTTTCTTTGGCAAAGAATCAACGGGTATTCCACCCAAAATTCTAAAACCATATATTGATAGATGTTTAAGGATTCCCATGACTAGTGATGTAAGAGCCTTAAATTTATCTAATACGGTTGCTATTGTAGTTTATGAAGCCTTAAGACAACAAGGCTACCCTAACCTTTTATTTGATGAACCTCATAAATCTAAAAATTTTATTGAAGAAAGTTAATTACTTTCTTTTTTTAAAGGCCACCTCATTTAAATCATTAATCATTTTTGTATACCAAAAATCACAAGACATAATCATCTTTTTATGCATTTCAATATTAGCATCATCAATATATTTAGCATAAAAATAATTAGTATCAACTTGCTCTATAACTTTTGTTTCTTTACAAAAGATACTTAAATAATTTTCCACCATATCTTTTTCTTCTTTAGTGCAAAAAGAACCAAGATAAAAAACAAAATAAGGGGCTAAAGTTCTTAAAACATAATTTATATTATCATTATGTAAATTTCTTTCATAAAATTCTAAAATATCTTTAACCATTGGTCTTACATCAACATCACTAGAACAAGCCAAATTTCGTACATATAAAGGCATTAAATATATAAGGCCATAATTTCCCCAAAGATTATAAGTAGTAGGGCCTAAAATATCATATATAAGAAATCCTTCAGTGTAATAATAGACAAATTTTTCCCTTGGATTAAAAAGTTGTTCATTTTGAATAGGTTGAGGAAAAGCATTATATTTCAACCACTTATATTTGTCTTCTCCCTTTTCATAAGCCGTTAAAACTCTTTTAGTAAAACTCCGAATAAACTTAAAAAATTCATTGCCTAAAATAATTTGATGTTTTTTAGTATTTTCAAAACCATTCTCGGTAGGCATGGCATATCCCTCTAGTATATAAGATAAAGTACCTGCTAAATACATTCCCATTAATTCTTGATTAGGATAATTAACTTCTGTAAAATTATAAACCTTTGCCCCTGATGGTTGAATTCCTATTGGAAGTTCACAAGGCTCTATTTCTTCACTTAATTCCTTATAACAACCATTTAAAAGCCATTTTTCATATTTTTCACATTCTAATTTTGTCATATTGACCTCTTTCTTTAAGTTTCTATCTTAACATAAATTAATTTAATTAACAATTATTTAAGAAACAATTTTTTAATTTTGCATATATTATATATTTACTTCATATATTTTAGCGGGTGAAATATGATAAATTATAATGGTCTTAGTGAAAATGAAGTAAAAAAGCAAAGAAATCAATATGGTACAAATGAACTTACGAAAGTTAAACAGAAAACTTTTTTTAAAATTCTTTTAGAGTCTCTAGGAGATCCTATCATTAAAATCTTGCTCATTGCTCTAGGAATTAAACTACTTTTTATTTTTTCCAAATACGATTGGTATGAAACAATAGGTATTGCGATTGCCGTTATGCTGGCTTCTTTAATTTCAACTATTTCAGAATATGGTAGCGAAGAAGCTTTTAAAAAGTTATCCGAAGAAGCCAGTAAAATAAAAGTTAAAGTTTTTAGAGATAATATTTTAAAAGAAGTAATGATTGGGGATATTGTCGTGGGAGACATTGTGAAACTTACGACTGGTGATTCGGTTCCTGCTGATGGTATCCTTATAAATGGCACCATAACTTGTAATGAATCATCCTTAACAGGAGAAGCTAAAGATATTAAAAAAAGTAACAATTCCACCCTTTATCGTGGTTCGGTAGTTACTTCGGGAAATGGAAAAATGCTCGTTAAAAGTGTGGGTAACAACACAGAATATGGCAAAATTTCTTTAGAAGTTCAAACAACGCCACCCACATCACCTTTAAAAAAGAGATTATATGGACTAGCCAAGATTATTAGTAAAATTGGTTACATTGGGGCTTTTGTTGTTTCACTTTCTTATCTTTTTAATAAAATAGTGATTGAAAATAACTTTGATATGGATTTAATTATTACGACTATTACGACACCAAAGATTATTTTAAATTATTTAATTTATGCTTTAACTTTATCCGTAACTATTATAATCGTGGCTGTTCCCGAAGGACTACCCATGATGATTACTTTAGTCTTATCTTCCAATATGAAAAGAATGCTTAAAGATAATGTTTTAGTAAGAAAACCAATAGGTATCGAAACCAGCGGTAATTTAAATTATTTATTAACTGATAAAACGGGTACTCTTACCAAAGGTATTTTAGAAGTAACCCATTTTATTTCGGGAGATTTAAAAACTTTTACCAAAGCAAAAGATTTAAAACGCACGAAAATATATAATGATGTTTATAACTCTTTAATTTTAAATAATGAAAGTGTAATTAGTGATAACAAAGTAATCGGTGGTAACTCCACCGATCAAGCCTTAATTAACTTTTTACCTTATCAAAATACAAATTTAAAAATAAATAAAAGAATTCCTTTTGATAGTAAAAATAAATATAGCGCTATTTATTTAGATAAAGAAATCTATTTAAAAGGAGCCTCCGAAGTAATTATTCCCAAATGTACCAAATATTTAAATACTAATGGCGAAGAAAAAATTATTCTTAATTCCAAAAATATTTTAAAAGAAATAGATAAATATACTCAAAAAGGCATTAGAGTTATTACCCTTGCTAAAGGGACTAATTTAGATAATAACTTAACATTCTTAGGTTTTATCACTTTAAAAGATGAGTTAAGAAGTGAGGCCAAAGAAGGTATTAGTTTAATAAGGAATGCAGGGATTAATGTTATTATGATTACCGGGGATGCTAAAGATACGGCCAAGAATATTGCCAAAGATTGTGGCATTATTACAGATAGTACCGATATAATTTTAACAAGTAATGAACTTAATAAAATGGATGAAGAAGACATCAAAAAAATAATGCCAAGATTAAAAGTGGTAGCAAGAGCTCTTCCTCAAGACAAAAGTCGTTTAGTAAGTATTTTAGAAGATATGAACCTTATTGTCGGAATGACGGGGGATGGAGTTAATGATGCCCCAGCTTTAAAGAAAGCTAATGTGGGCTTTGCGATGGGAAGTGGGACGGAAGTATCTAAAGAAGCCAGTGATATCGTTATTTTAGATAATAATATTTTATCGATAAGTAAAGCGATTCTTTATGGTAGAACTATTTTTAAAAGTATCAGACGTTTTGTTACTTATCAATTAACCGTTAATTTTACAGCTCTATTCTTATCGATAATTGGTTCTTATATTGGCGTAAGTACGCCAATTACAATTATTCAAATGTTATGGCTTAATATGATTATGGATACCTTTGCTGGACTTGCTTTCTCTTATGAAGCACCATTAAAATACTATATGGACCATAAACCTAAAAGTATTAATGAACCCATTATTAATAAATATATGTATTCCGAAATCATTTTAACAGCAACATATTCTGCTCTATTGTGTATCTTATTTTTAAAACTACCAATTATAAAAGAAATTATAAGAAGTGATGAAGCCCACTTCATGACTTCTTACTTTGCTCTATTTATCTTTATCGGTATCTTCAATGCTTTTAATTCCCGAACGGAAAGATTAAATATCTTATCTAATATTACCAAAAATAAAGTCTTTATTTTCATCTTCTTGTTTATTATCATTGCTCAAATATTCTTAATTTATAATGGTGGTAATTTATTTAGAACTTATGGTATGACTTTATTTGAATTATTATTTGTTATTTCTATAGCTTTTACTGTTATCCCCTTTGAATTTTTAAGAAAAGTAATCTTAAAAAAGAAAGGTTATAAAATTGAAGTATAGGTTTTCTATACTTCTTTTTTATACACTAAAAAGATAATTTAGTTGTTAATTAAATTATCTTCTTTTATTAATTTCGAAATATTTTTATAATTATCTTTTTCGTAATTACTTTTATTTATAATACTTTCGATATTTTTAACTTTATTAAGTTTTAAATAATTAGTCAACTCTTCTTTAGTTAAACTTGTAAATTTTATTTCTTTATCGACTAAATCTGTAAGTTCATTAGTATCTTTATCAACTGTATTATTAAAACCTATTTTAACATTATTAATTGTGTCATCCGTAATAAAGATAATCGTATTATTAAAGTAAATCTTTTCTCCTTTATTATCCGTTATATAACCTTCTCTTAAGATTTCTTTAATTAAATCTTTAACTCTTTCATGACATTCATTATAATTATCGAGTAAGATAGTCGTAAAATTATTATTCTTTAAACTATTAAATATATGTTCATCATCATACCCAACATAACCTTGAGTTGTTCCAATTAATTTATTAATATGAATTGATGATTTATATTCTTTTAAATCAAGTCTTATAAAATTAGCATTTAAAGATTCCGCATATATTTTGGCTAAAGTACTTTTACCTAAATAAGCAGGTCCTTCTAAATATATTTTTAACATTCCCTTTTTATTTAAACAATTATCTTTAATTAACTCATTAATCTCTTTAGTATATTTATCCATATTATATAATTTAGAAGATACATTACTTTTAATATTATCTAAACATTTTAATTTTTCTTTACTTAAAATTAAATTAGTTTTATTTTCTAAAACTTTAATAATATCTTGTTCTTTAACGACTTGTTTTTTCATTTTCGCTAAATTATTTATCTTTTTATCAATTTCTAATTCTTCACTATATATAAGTAAAGCTTTATCATAATCATTTTCTTTAATACTTTTATCTTTTTCACGTTTTAATTTATCTAACTTTTGATATAATAATTTTCTTTCTTGTAAATTATTATTTTGGGTTTTAACTTTCGAACAAACAGAATCTAAAAAATCGATGGCTTTATCGGGATTTTTCTTATTATTAATAAATTTACCCGTATAATAAATAATCTTATCTAAAATATTATCTGGTATGATAACATTATGATGATTCTCATATTCTCCTTTGACTTTTAAAAGAATTTCTTTAGTTTCTTCTTTATTTGGCTCTCTTACATTAATGACTTCAAAACGGCGCATTAAAGCTTTATCCGATGAAAAATATTTGTGATATTCATAAGAAGTAGTAGCTCCGATACATTTTATTTTACCACGGGCTAAAGCTGGTTTAAATATATCTCCGGCAGTTATGGCTCCTTCTGCTCCTCCGGCATTAACCATGGAATGAATTTCATCAATAAATAATATAATATTGCCTTCTCTTTCTAATTCTTTAATTATTTTCGTTAGTTTTTCTTCAAATTCCCCCCGATATTTAGTTCCCGATACTAAAGAACCCATTTCTAAAGAAACAATTTTCGTATCAAATAAATTTTCGGGTACTTCTTTTCTTTCTATTCTTCTTGTTAACTCTTCCACAATGGCGGTTTTTCCTACTCCAGCATCACCGATTAAAATAGGATTATTCTTTTTCTTTCTTAAAATAGTTTCAATAATTAAATCTATTTCTTTATCTCTTCCTACCACATGTTCATTAAAATCCACTGTTTCATTTAAAAGAGTTCCTGTTTCTAATACTTCTAACTTTTTACTTACTAACTTTTGATTTTTATTTAAACTATCATAGATTTCATCAATATCTATACCCATACCAATAATTAGTCTTATCGCAATACCTTCTCCTTCTTCAAAGATTGATAAAACTAAATGTTTACTGGTAACCATGCCATTGTTATTTTCTTTCGCATTTTCCATCGCATTATTAATTACTCTTTTTAAAAGAGGCGTATATAAATTGTATTCATTAGATTTAGTGGCACTTCCGACCACTAGTTTTAATTCTTTTTTAAAATTCTCATACGTTAAATTATAACTTTTAAAAAATTCACTCATTTCTTTATCTAATTTTAAGATAGATAATAATAAGTGCTCTGTTCCCACATAAGGATGTCTTAATTCTAATCTTTCTTTTTCCGCTCCGCGAAATATACTTGATACATGTACTCCAAAATTATTAAACATAAAATTTCTCCCTTACAATTCTATGTTTATAATGAGATATTTATTAAATTCTTATACAAGTTTTATATTTGTAATTGTATTTTTATCTAATCATGTGTATAATATAAATAGAAAACGCAGGAATATGCGTTACATTGTGGGGCCTACTCCGGTATTACCAGAGTAGGTATTTTTGTATTATTAAGTACTAGCAAGTACAATAACACAAAAATAATGATAAATAATACTTTTATCAAAGTTTTATTTTTCATACGCACCACTCCTTTCATTTTCATTAATAGTCAGGTGACTAAGATGAAGTTAAAAGGTAATTTTTTGCAACGCTTCTTCCTGCGTCAGTTACTTATTTTAACTATAAGTCAACAAAAAGTCCATAGGAGATTTTGACAAGTTTTGTCACCTTTTGTCGAATGTGTGTCGAATATTGTCGTATTGTTATATTTTATAAGAATTTATAGTGAATTTAAAGATAGAATTTTAAGAAAAATATAAATCCTTTAGTAAGATAATAATTATAAAGAACATGTTAATTGTTTGACAATTACACTGAAAAATGCTATAATTTCAGTGTAATTGTCAAAAAAAGAAAAGGAGTTAATATGAAAAAAGATAAAAAAATAAATTATAAAATTGACATTAATATTCTTATAAATTATGTAGAAACTATTAATTCAATAAAAGAACCCATGAGTCAAATCAAGAAACAACTTAAAGAACTATCAAAGCCAACGCAAGAACCACTAAAAAATATTAATGCTATGGCTAATGCCATAAAGAAACTATCAAGAAAATATCCAAATGAACAATCAAAAATATTTATTGATATTATAAAACAAATAATGAATACCAATAATGGAATGTTTTCTACTAGAATGATAGAGCCACTAAATATAAGTAGACAATATCTATCAATTATGGAAAAAAATAACGATATTGAAAAAATATCAAGAGGTATTTATATTTCAACAAATGCTTTTGAGGATAGTTATTTTTCATTTCAACAAAAATATAAAAAAGCCATTTTTTCCCATATGACTGCCCTATATTTTTATGGTATGACAGAAGAATTTCCTTATAACTATACTGTAACTGTTCCTCAAAACTATCATGTTGAAACTGTAAATGAAAAATGTAATGTTTTTTATGTGTCAGATGATATATATGAACTAGGAGTTACGGAAGTTAAAACACCTAGTGGAAATAAAGTTAGAGTTTATGATAAAGAAAGATGTATTTGTGATATTATAAAATCAAAAGGTAGAATGGATTCTGAACAAGTAAAGAAATCTATTAAACAATATATTCAAAGCAAAGATAAAAATATTGCAAAACTATCTATTTATGCTAAAAAAATGGGAATAAGTGAAAAAGTAATGGACATGATAGGGGTATATTATGAGTTAATTTAATGACACTATTAAATGTTTAGAAGAATTTATTAACATAATAATACCATTAAATGTATAAAAAATATATTTTAATTTATATATATTAAAAAGACATAGAAATATGTCTCTTATTTAATACTTGTTACAGTGTAAGGTTGTTGTTCCGTTCCAAATCCTATCAGTCCTGCCGTGGACAACAGATAGAAGACTGGGCGAACCGTAAGCTTAGCGTACACACCGTAATTATCCCAGCCCAAGGACCCGCTCGTAGTCACAAGCCACGAACGGTGGGTGCCCTCAAAGCCATACCTAGACATGGTCCATTCGTTCTCAGCTGTGTTTCCTGTTAATCCATTTTGTATGAATAACCAATTATCTGTAGTGCCATCTTTGTATGCATTTACATAATCACTTCCGTACATTAATCCTATGTTTGCTGACACTGTTCCATCTTGTTTTCCTGCTGTTGCTCCTGGGGTTGATCTTGTTAATTCCATGTTCCATGTATGTTTTTCTATTAGTCCTTGTATTCTTTTATCTATTGAATTGTAAAATGTTCCATTTAAATATGTATATAAATTCGATGCACTCCATTTTGTATCGGAAGAATCACTACTATGCCATACTTGGTTTGCTCCATATTTTTTGGCTTTGATTACTTTTAGATTTCCTTCTGTTGTTACTCCGATTATTCTATACATATTATCAGTATTTGTTTTACATACATCTGGATTTTCATCTCCTAAGCATATATAATTATTTGTTATTTGAGCTTTTGTTCCTTTAAATCTATACATTCCATCTACTGCTGTATTATTTCCTCCTGCATAGTTAGCACCACCTTTTGCTTTTAATACTTCTAAGGCAGGTCTTCCATTAGCAAAATATAATGTGCAGTATATTGTTTTTTTAGTGGTTATTGTTGCTGTATTATCAGTTTCATCAAATTGAATATAAGGTGTTGTATCTCCCAAATTGTTTCCTTTTATATCTGTACATTTAGAACCAGTATATAAATACTCACCATAATCTGGCCATTGGGTTCTACTTGTATCTTCTTCATATTCAAATGTTGTAGGATTCTGTACCATTATAGAAAGTGTTTTATCTTTATTATCAAATATATCTACTGTTTTGATATCTTCTAGAACTTTGCTATTTTTAATGTTTTTAAAACACATATAACTTTCAAAAATAATACTTACAGTTAATATAACTACTAGTATATTTAATATTTTTCTTTTCATTATTTCCACTCCTTAACTTGTCTTATTAAAATAGGCATAACATATATTTTTACCTTCTGTTTTAAAAGTAAATCCTTTTTCTTCATCGTAGCTTAATTCGGTTTTTACATTATCTGTATTATTACAACTGGAACTATCATAAGTATAACCACTAGTAGGTACTTCTTCACTCATTATATAATTTTTGCCATTATATACAACCATTCCTAATGGATCTTCAATTAAAGCAAAAACTATTACATCATCTTTAGTTAAATCTTTTTCATAATCGTAATATATTCGACATACTATTTGATTTGGTTTATCTTGTGAAACTTTAATTGTTACTTCTCCATCTTCCTTTATGGAATAAGTTTTATCTCCATTCATTTCATATTTACCATCTTTAGGAATACAATTACTTTTTTTATCGTTGATAATGTATCCTGATACTGCCACGGGTGGTACTTCCATTGTTGTATAACTCTTTGGATTAGTTACATCTTGAACTAAATACAAAACATTAATATCTGATGGTTTATCTAAAGGGCTAGTATCTCCTTTACCAGAAAAGTTTCCTACTTTACCTGTAAAGATTGGAACAGGTCCTGTTTCATAATTATAATAAGCGTGAGTAGTATTAAAATAAAGCAACCCCATAAGAAAACATAAACATATTACTATGTAAATTAATTTAAAATTTAGTTTGCTTTTAAAATTAATAATTTTTTCTTTTAACATACTAACCTCTTTTTTTATATGTTGCAAATACCTAAAATCAATATCAATAAAAAACTTTTCTTATTTCTATTTTCTATTTATAATCAAATTTTACAACACATGTGTTCAATTGTCAACACATTTGTTGTAAATGATGGTATAGATAATATGGTGATATAAGATGTATTATAATGATAGAATTAAATGGGTGAGAGATTGCAAAAATATAACCCAAAAGGAAATGGCGGACCATCTTGGAATTAGACAACAACAATATGCCAGATATGAAAAAGCCGTTAATATAATGCCTATAACTTACCTACCTGAAATATGTAAATACTTAGGAGTTTCCGCTGATTATATTCTTGGATTAAAAGATGACGAAGATTTTAGAAAAAAGCCAAATAAAAAGAAGAGTTAACTTCTTCTAATATGGTCTAAATGGTGGATAATAATAGTTATAACTATAACTACCATAAGGATAATTTGGATTCAAACCAGGATTAGGGCCACCAGGATTTGGAGCTACATTATAAATTGGTCTTGGTCTTGTTAAGCCTACTGCGGCTCCACCCAAAAGGGCTCCCCCTAAAAACGGTACAATAAATCTTTCATTATTAAAATTATTTGGATAATAATTAATAGGTCGCCTATTATACATAATATCTTCCTTTCATAAGTATATTATGTAAGATTATTTTTAGAAAATAATAAAGACGCCTATTAATTTTTTTATGTCCTAATATAACTAAAAATAACAAAATAAACATTTTCTTAATTTATTATATTATAATTATATAATAAAGGTGGTTGATTATATGTTTTTAAAATATCCTAAAGAGTATGAAAAAATAAATATGGATGAAGATAAAATAAATTCTCATGGTATGAGAATAAATAATTATATTATTAATATTATTGTTCCTAACTTTGTGGCTTATTTTATTGCCTCTTCCTATTATGCATCTACTGAATATGAAGATAACTTAGATTTATTTATAAAAGAAGCTTTAGATTATTTTAATTTAAAAATAGATATTGATGATAAATTATTAGAAAAAATAAAAGATATTCTTTTATATAATTATGGATTAAAAATAATAAATGATAAACCCTTACAAGTAAAAGAAGTATAATATTTTATATTTATTTACCTATTTGTTATAATTAGAGAAGAGGTAAAAAATATGGCTAAGTTGGTTTTACCTAAAGGTGAAGATTTTTATTCAGTTATAAAATCTATTAGAATTAGACTAAGTGATTTAAAGAAACTTGAAGAATTATCTTATAAACATAATTTATCAGTTAATAAGTTAATGAATCTCTGCCTAAAATATGCAATAGAAAACTTAGAAGATGAAGAAAACAGTGAAAATAAAAACGAAATGATTAATCAATAACACATTTCATTTTTTCACTAAAAGTTTTAAAATCATTTTTTAAGTACAAATTATGGGCTTTAGTATTGGCCACCAAAACATTTACTTCAATTTCCTTTAGGGCCATTTCTTGAGCCCATTTTTTAAATTCTTTAAGTAAATTGTTGGCTACTCCTAAAGTGCGATATTCTTCTTTTACGTATAGGGCATCTAAAATGGCGATGTCATGAGTTGATACTTCATCCTTAGCTTGTTTAAAACCATAGATATAACCCACTATTTTATTATCTATTAAAGCTACTAAAATAATTCTACTAGGATCATTGATATAATTTTCATACATATTAGTAACTTCAAAATTCATATTAATATTTTTATCATATTGTCCTTCATCACGAATAAGAAGAGTTAAAAGACTATTAAGTTCTTTGGCATCTTCCATTTTAGCTTTTCTTATTTCCATAACTATACCTAACTTTCCTTAAACTTTTTTTGGAGTTTTTTACCTCTAATGAGACCTTCTTTATAAAAGTCTTTAATATTCATATTTGGATAATGTTTACTATAAACTATTTCTAATACAATATAACCATTATAATTATTTTCTTTTAATTTAGAAATAATTTCCTCCCAATTATTCGTGCCATCAAAAGGTAGTAAATGTTCATCAGCATTACCATGATTATCGTGAAGATGAACAGCTAGTATTCGATCTTTAAAGAAATCAAAATTAAACTCATCTTTAAAATAATAATGATAATGCCCAGCATCAAAACAAATACCCACATTTTTATTTTTAATATTACTTAAAACATATTCTAAGAATCCTGGATAATGGACATTTTCAAATGCAATTTTAATATTTAACTTTTCAGCATAATCAGCAATGGCTTGTAATCTTTTTATTCCTTTTTCGTTATACTCTAAAGGCTTTGTCTTTCGACTAGTTACGTGCATCATAACTAAAGTTATCCCATTTTGATGACATACATCTAAATCTTTTTTATATTTATCTATTAAATAATCACCCGAATCATTCCATAAATCCGGAATACCATCATAAGTTAAATGAGCATAAGGAACATTTAAACCTAAACTTTTTAAGTATTCTAATTGTTTTTCTTGGGATACGCTAAAATCTCTGTTATACCACTGAATAAAAACATTTTTAAAACCTGCCTCTTTTATAGCCGCAATAGTTTCGAGTGGGTTATTATTAATATTAGCATTACTAACTACCACCATTAAATCTTGCATAAATATCACCCTTTCTATAATTATATTAGAAAAGAGCGCTCTTAGTCGCCCTTAATATTTATATGGTGCTCATAGAGAGAATCGAACTCTCATGACCTTACGGTCGTAGCATTTTGAGTGCTATGCGTCTACCAATTCCGCCATATGAGCAAGTAAAGATATTATATCATAAATAACTAATATCTTCTATAACATCTTTTGTTTAAATAAAGGTACTTCCTCTTCTACTTCTTCTTTTTCTAGTTCTGGTAAATCATTAATTGAGGCTAGTCCAAAACAATCTAAGAAAGTTTTAGTTGTTTTATATAAATTAGGTTTACCAGGCAAATCACTTTTACCCACGACTTTTATTAAATCTTTACTTAATAATTTTTTAATAACATAAGTACTACTTATACCTCTTATTTCATCTATTTCAATTCTTGTTATGGGTTCATTATAAGCAATAATAGCTAAAACTTCTAATTGGGCTTGCGATAAAATTTCTTCTTTTTCTTTTATTAATTTTTGATAATATTCTTTATGTTCTTTCTTAGTGGTTAATTTAAAAGCATCTCCTAAATAACTAATTCTAATACCTCTTTCATCTTTATCATATTCTTCTTTTAATTTAGTTAATAATTCTTTCGCTTTATCTTCATCAACATTTAAAGTATTACAAATATCATTTAAAGTAACACCTTCATCACCCATTACAAATAATAAACCTTCTAAAACTCCCAGTAAATTCATCTTAAGCCACACTTTCTATTAATATTGTACTAAATATTTTATCTTGTTTCAAAGTAATTTCTTTATTTTTACTCATATCTAAAAGAGATAAAAAAGTTACTACCACATTTTCTTTTGTTACTTCTTCAAATAACTCGGTAAATTCCACTCTTTTTTTAATTTTTAAAAGACTTCTTATTTCTTTTATTCTTTGTTTAACACTATATTCTTTTTTCATTACTTTAGTGGTTATTGGTTTTTCATAATTTACTCTTTTTTGCATTTCTAAAAAAGCATTTAATAAATCGTTTATAGATACTTCACTATTAACGACATTTTCTTCTTCATCCATATATTCTTTTAAGTTTTCGGGTACCTTGGTATAATAATCCATTCTATTTTCTTCTAAAACTCTAAATGTATCACTCATATTTTTATATTTTTCATAAGAAATTAATTTATCGCGTAAATCTTCTTCACTCGTAATATTAAATTCACTTTCCTCTTCCTCGACTTCTTCGTTTTTCTTCACCAACATCTTACTTTTTAAATGGACAAGTTCTGAGGCCATAACTAAATATTCCGATGAAGAATCTAAATCACCTTCCGGAATACTACTGATAAAATTTAAATATTGATCAATTACTTCTTTAATATTAACTTCATATATATCCACTTTAGATACTCTTACTAAATGTAAAAGTAAATCAAAGGGACCTTCAAAATCCTCTAGATGTAAATTCATTTTTAAACCACCCTAACTACACGTATAACCATAGGTTATCATTTCAAAATCGACAACTTTAGCTTCTTCCCCTTTAGCATAATAATATTTATTATTTACTTTACTTAAATCAACTTTCTCTAAATCTATTGTAATAACGGCACTATAACCATTTTGCGTACCATTAAATGTGGCCGTCATTCCTTCCATAGTCTTATAATTATTCACTAAAGTTTGAACTTCATTATATTTATTATAGTAATTAGCATCACTTATATTACTATTTGATATGGTATGATTTATTTTCGTAAGTTTATTATTTTCAAATGAATAAATATAAGTATCATCATTCATTTTACAAGTGATATCACCAATACCATTTTCACTATCACTTAAAGCATATTCCGGATAATCTTTGGTAGTTTTTTCCACAAACACCAGATAAGAAAAACTACTTACCTCATTAAAAGTATAACTTTCTTTATTATTTCCTAAGATAGAATCAATATCGACTTTAAAACGATTAATTAAAGTTTTATCTTCCGTATAAGTTTCTAAAAAATACTTCCTACTACTTAAATTAACGGGAGATGTTGTACTATTATTTATATCAAAAGTTAATGTATTATTGGCATATTTAAAATTATTTAAAGTTAAAGAACCACTTTTAATTTCTAATGATTCATTAAATAAATTATATTCGGTATCATCCTCCCCTGGTTGTTCACTTCCGGGTTTTTCCCCTTCACTAGGTTTACCACTGCCTTCGGTAATGGTACTTGGAGTTTTCTTTCCTAATAAATTATTAATGAAAACAGTTATATCATTAATATAAAAAACCGCAATGATAAGAATTATAAAAATAATTATAACTCTTCCTAAATTACTTTTCTTCTCGTACGCATAACCTATTACTTGAGGTTTTAATTCCACATCTTCTAGTATTACTGGTTCTTTTTTCTTCGCCATCTACATCACCCTTATTATCTTTATTAATTATAACATAAATATTATTTTTTAACACCCATTTTGGGCACATTCTTCATTAATTTCTTTACTTCTAATTAAAGTTGCAAAAACACTCTTTAAAGTATTTTCTTCCGTTTCCATATTTATATCTTTATATACATAAGTAATTTTACCTTTATGAAAAGCCACGACCATGGGAATTTCTATTTTTTTATCACTACTTTTATAAACAATTCCCTCATTATCCATTAAAGTAAAAACATTCAAATAATCATTTAAAATATTAACAAGTTCTTGATAGGCCATACTTCCTTCAATATCTTTTATAATCTCGCCATTTTTTATTTGATAAGTTGGCATTTCATCTGTTAAATCTAAATAATATATTGTTTCCCCTTTTTCTTTAGCTACTTCAATTAAAGGATTAATTAGATATCGACAACTATCATTCGTAGCGCTCCCAAATAAAATAACACCACTTTCTTTACTTAAAAGATTAACGGCTTCATCGCTACTTATATATTTTACCGGATTATCTATATCAATTACCACATCTAAATATTCACTATCAAACTCATCTATTTTATCATTATAACTCATAAACTCTTGTCTAAAAATATAAGCATCCGAGAAAGCTACACTTTTATTTTTAAGTAAAGCTCTAATACCTATAGTTAAAACAATAATCGTAAGGACCATGACTAAATATAAAATGTATTTATTATGTTTGTCCATTAACTACCACCTATAGTAATTTTACTATAAATTAAATTTTAAGTCAAAAAAATTAACTCTCTAATAAAAAGTTAATTCTTATATATGTTATCTTTTAACAGAACGCATTTTAACTAATGTTTCAGACTTAAGAAGAGATAAAGGAAAATCATCATCTAATTTAGATATTTTTTCTCTAACTTTTGCTCCCGCCGCCCAAGTTCTTAAATTGGTTAAGATTTGTTCTTTATCTGGAAAAGCTTTAGAATCAATTGCAAAGAAATCCTCAATTTTACTTATCATTAAATTTATTTTATTTAATCTATCTTGCCAATATTCTCTTTCAGAAATAGATGAAGATAAATTTTCTTCACATTTTTCTTTCTCTTGTAATAATATTTCATATTTATTTAAAATTTCATCACTTATTTTACCAACTACATTCATTTTAATCATTAACTCTAAATGTTTAAATCTTACTCTATTAGCTTCTTCAAATTGTCTTTCTAAATCAATATCTTCATAAACCATTTTCATATTTTCTAAATATTCTTCACTAAATGTGGCTAATTCTTGTAAATCAATTTCTTTTTGATTATTTTCTATTTCTTTTTCCATAACTTCTCTCCTTTTCGCGTTTTAAGTTTGCTTTATAATATAGCATAAAAATTTCTTTTTAGCAATTATTTTCAAAGAAAAAGTAGACTTTAAATCTACTTAACAACCTATGCCACATTTTTCAGGAACATCTTCTAAACATTCTAAGACACATTTTAATTTATCATAAGTATCTTTCTTCATTTCTTCGGTTAATTCCATATAACCATCAGTTTGTTTATCGGAAATTCCGGTATCTAACTTTTGGGCTTTACCATCAATTACACTTACAACATTTGGAGCATAAATTCTTTTTTCGTTAGTTTTAACATCTTTACCTTTACTATCTTGCAAACTATAATCACTTAAAACATCTTTAAATACTTCGAGTAATTTATAATATCCTTCACTACCTTCTTTAGTAGTTACTACTTTACCATCTTTAACTTCTAAAGTATCTCTAATATCATGAATATCCACATAATATATTTTCTTAATATCTAAATCTTCAGCTACTTCCATTAAAGTTGGAAGAACACTTCTACACCATGGGCAAGTATTATAACCAAAGTATACGGCAAAAGTTTCACCGGCTTCCATGAGTTCCACTACTTCATCAGCAGTTTTATAAACAAATGGGTTATTTTCAGAAATACTTAAATTACGAATATCTTTACCACTAGAAGTTTGGGTATTATTTACACTTTCATATTCTTCTTTAAATTTTTGCGCATCAGTTACTACTTCTTCTTTTTTACCACAAGATGTTACTAATAAAACACTTAATATTAAAGTTAAAACGATTAATATTTTCTTTTTCAAATTTACTTCCTTCTTCCTTATTTTTTCTTGCTAATTTTATTTACACTAGTTAATATCTTTTTATTCTCATAATGAACATAAACCATAATAATTCCGGTACTTACTACGGTAAATAATAAACTCCACCAGATGCTGCCAGAATTAGAAGTACTATTACTTTCTTTTACTTCTTTACCCATTTCTTCTAAAACATCATATTTTGTCGTTTTATTGTATTCATCTTTAATAGCATTTTTAATATCTTCATCATATCCTGAATAATAACCATCAAATACTTGGCTACCAATGACAATATAAGGAACGCCTTTATTTTCTACCCCGGTAAAATCGGCAACTTCTTGCATTAATTTATTATTTGCGGTATCATTCCATACTTCAAATGAAACAACTTTAAAATATTTACCATATTCCTCCGCAATCGAATTTAAGAATGTTAAGAAGGATTTACAAACCGTACATCCTTGACCTCTAAACATGTAGATTGTCGCTTGATCATCACTTTCTTTATAATCTTTAAAACTTGGCGTGATATCTTCCGCTTTTAACGTTTCTTCAAAATTCTTTGTATTATAACTTGCGGCATTAACGATTGATGGAATAAAAAGCAAACAAAACATGCCAATAATTACTATTAAAGTTAAGACAACAGAAACAATATTTTTATTTTTAATCATATTTACCACCTATAGATAATGATACTCTATTTCACAAAATATGGCAAGAATTTTTAAAAAATTATGCCCTCTAAAGCCATTAATTTTTGCTTTATTTCTTTACCATAATGATAATTATATTTATTTTTAAGACCAATAACTCTATGACAAGGAATAATAATAGGTAAAGGATTTTTACCAACAATGCTTCCCACTGCTTGATAGGCTTTACAATTTAGTTTAAAAGCTATATCTTTATAAGTAAAATATTTGCCATAAGGTATTTTTGAAACTTCATTCCAAACCCTTATAGAAAAAGGACTACCTTCTAACTTTATTTTCAGACTACTAAAATTTTCCTTTAAACCCTTAAAATAATTATCTAAACATTTTTTAGTTTTTTTAAATATAAGTAAGTTATCATTTAATTTTTTATCTTTAAAAATAATTTTACCTATATAAAGATGAGTTAAATATTCTCCATCACTAACTATTGTAAGAATACCTATACTACTTTCATAATAAGTATAATTCATATTATTTAATCTCAACTTTTATATTACTTCCATCTAAATCTTTTAAATTATCAATATGGCCTATTTTCGTATATTTATAAATTGTATTAAAATCTTTGTAAAATAAAACTAGGCAATCATCACCATATAAATAAATATCTCCTTTGTTAATTCTAGTAGGAACACTACTATTAGTAGGTAGGCTTTTATCTAAATAATAATATTTTTCATTAGCATTTAAATCTTGCATTTCGATATTTAAAGGTAACATTTTTAAAAGTTCTTTAACTGTTTCATTATCCTCTAAAGATACGTTATAAGTTACATCATCAATTATTAAATTCATCCTATCTTTTACCTCGATTTCTTCCTCTATTACTTCTAAACCATGATTAATAACATCTTCAATAGTTAGCATATTTTTCTCTAACACTTCTTTTATTTTATATTCTTTACCACTTGCAAATTTTATCTTGATATTATCACTTTCTAGACAAGGTAAGTAATATATCTTATTACTTGTTCTATATATTTCTTCTAAAGAATCCTCACAACTAACTGTTTCGTTTATAACTTCAAATTCTTTGGGACATTCAATATCTTCCCACTTCATTAAAACTTTATATTTATCTCCACTTGTAATAACATTATAGAAAGGTCCCATATAAACATCACAAGTAAGATATGCTTCATCTTTTTTACTAATTAAAGGACGCTCAAACTTTAAAATATAAACCATATCAATAATAATTAGAAAGATACCAATAATTAATAAACTAAAAATTAACTTAAATATTTTCATAAATTACCTCTTAATGGTGATGGTGAGTTTCTTTTTTAACCTCACATTTTTCTTCATGACAAACTTCACCCTCTTCTTCCATTTCAATTGTCGTATGACTGATATTATTTTCTTTTAAAACATCTTTAACTTTAGTTTTAACTTCTTTAATTTTTTTCTTATCACTAACGATATGCATCGTCGCATATACTTCTTCGCCATCCATACTCCATAAATGGATATGATGCACATCTTTAACGCCTTCTATAGTTTTAACCAATTTTTTAACCTCATTAACCGTAATACCTTCAGGAGTTTTTTCTAAGAACAAATCAAAAACTTCTTTTAAATTTTTAAGGGCGGAAATTAAAATAAAGAGTGCCACTCCTAAACTCATAAGCGGGTCAATTAAATAAAATTTGGTAAATTTAATAACAATGGCCCCGATTAAAACTACTATCCAACCAAGGACATCCTCTAAAAGATGTAAATTAACCGCTTTTTTATTTAGGTTTTCTCCTTCATGCGTAAAATAAACTCCTAAAAAATTAGCTAAACAGCCAAAGATAGCTAAAATAATCATGCCATCATAATTAACTTCCATGGGTTTAAACATCCGCATAATAGAACTTACAATAACTACCAAAGAACCTAAGGTTAAAATAAGGGTGGTAATTAAAGCTCCTAAAACAGAATACCTGCGGTAACCGAAAGTATAATCCGCACTAGGTTTCTTTTCGCTTTTTCTTTCTAAAAAATAAGAAAGGCCAATACTTAAAGCATCACCGGCATCATGTAATGCATCACTCATAATAGCCACACTTTTAGAAAGTATGCCTCCAAAAAATTCAAAAATGGCAAAAAAGAAATTTAAAAAGAAAGCCACTAAAATACTTTTTTTACTACTCATTAAAATCACTACTTTCCATAATCATTATATCATATTATTAATTAATAAAAATATTTAATTTTAAAAGTAGTTCCTTCACTTATTTTAGATTCACAACTAATCTTACCATTATCATTTAAAATGATGGATTTAGATAAAGCAAGTCCTATTCCAATACTATCACTTGAGGAACACTCTCCTTTATAGAATCTTTCAAAGATATGTTTTACATCATTACTAGATATTCCTTTACCATAATCTTTAATCGTTATTTCTAAATATAAGTTATATTTTTTAACAACTATATCAATATGGGAATCATTATAAGAATACTCTAAAGCATTTTTTAAAATATTAGTTAAAGCTTCGATTTCCCATTTTTTATCCACATAAATTTTTTCATTTATATCCCCACTTATATTAAGGGATACATTTTTTAAATCACTTAAACTATTAATATTTAATATAACCTCTTCTAAAATATCTTCTACTTTATAATTATCTTTAAGAAAAGTAATTGTACAAGCATCAAACATCGAAAGTTTTAATAATGTATTAATTAAAAAATTAATATTAGATAGTTCTCTTTTAATTTTTAATAAAAACTCTTCTCTTTTTTCTTCTTCCATGCTGGGGTTATCCACTAAATTATCAAGCATAATATAAATGGATGTTAAAGGGGTTCTTATTTGATGGGAAATATCCTCTAGAGCTTCTTTTAAACTCAATTTATCCGTACTGGCTTTATCCGTTAAACTTTTAAGCATACTAATAATTTTGGTAATCTCATTTTTTAGTAAAGAAAGTTCTCCTTCTTGAAAATAGGCTAGTTTTTCTTGATAATTACCTTCTCTTATTTTTTCTAAAGCCTCAATTATATCTTCAATTTCCTTACTACTTACCTTTTTATATTTTATAAATAATTTTAAACTTATAATTATAAAGATAAGAATAATACTAATTTTAAAAATTAAAAAATAAATATTATTAAGTTTATTATTCTCAATAATAAATTCGATATCTTCTATTCCATATTTATTTAAAATATCTTGATTATTATTTTCGGATTTTAAAATTTTAATAAGTTCGATTTCGGATACTTCGGGGTATTCCTTCTTAACGACATTTAATATTTGATTAATCTTAAGATTAATATTTTGATTATATAAGTTATATTCTAGAACATTTAAAATAGTTAGAATACTTAAAAAGATTCCACTTAAAACTATAAATGTCATTAAATATTTTTTAAAATAATTATTCTTCTTCATCAATTCTATATCCTATTCCTTTAACAGTTTTAATTATTTCATCCCCAATTTTTTCTCTTAAACGACTTATATAAACCGTAATAGTATGGTCGGAAACATCATTCCCCGTCCATTCCCATAATTTATCAATGATTACTTCTCTATTTACGACCTTATTAATATTTAAAAACAATAAATGTAAGATTTTAAGTTCTAAGGAAGACACTTCCACTTTTTTATCATTTTTATAAACTTCCATTTTGTCTAAATCAAAAGTTATATCTTTAACTTTAATAATAGCATTATTTTGATTTCGTAAAATTATCTTTCTAACTCTTGCCAAAAGTTCTTTCGTGAAAAATGGTTTAGTTAAATAATCTTCCGCCCCTAGATTTAAGGCTTTTACAATTTCTTCTTCACTATCTCTGGCGGTCAAAAAAATTGTCGGTATTTCATATTTTCTTAAAATATGTTCATAAAAACTCATGCCACTCCCATCAGGTAAAGTGATATCTAAAATAATTAATTTAGGACGATTTTTTTCTAAAACGAGAAGAGCCTCTTTAATCGTTCTCACACTTTTTATTTGATAATTATTTATTTTAAAAGAATATTCAAGTCCTGAAATAATACTTTCACTATCTTCAATTAGTAATATATCCATATAGCCTCCTTAATTCATTATAACACAAAAAGGGGATAACCCCTTTAAATGTTTTCGCACCTAATAGTTTCAATCGTATTTTGTTTGTTTATTTTACTTAAAGAATAATGCATTAAAATATCTAAAAGTAAGAATACTACAACACAAACAATTAAAATAGCCATATAAGGTATTTCATAAACCATGACATATTCGCCGTTATTTATCGCTTTAAAGATAACGTATGATAAGATTATACCTAAAGGTATCCCAATAATTAATGATTTTAAACCATAGAATAAACTTTCTAAACGAACCATGTAATTAAATTCTTTTTTAGTCATCCCAATACTTTTTAATATGGCAAATTCTCTTCTTCTTAAATCCATATTAGTTGTTATGGTATTAAAGATATTCGTTATACCAATAAGGGCAATAACGGTAATAAAACCATATAAGAAGATAGCTACGAGTAAGAATAAAGAATGCATTTGTTTTAAAGTATCGGATATATTATTGGAAGCATACTCAAAATCTTTTAAAATATCGGCAATTTCACTCTCACACTTTGAAGCCTTATCACTATTTATATAAATATTTTTATAGTAAGTAGAATCTTCTAGTTCTGGATGAGCTTCCATATTACCTATAAGATAAACCTCAAAGTGTTTTTTACCAATAAACATTGGAATTTTATCGGTTACTTTCGCAATATTTATATCATAAGAAGTATCATTTTCATACATAGTTAAATTAGTATTATCTTTAAAATTAAATTTATTAATTTCATAATATTTATTTTCATCAGCATCTAAGTAATATAAATTATTAATTAAAATATATTTATCTTTAACAGCATTATAATCAAGTCCTAAAGATTTAGTATATTTTCTAAAGTAAGCATCATCTACTAAATAAGTAAATAGATAAGTATCGGCATCCCCTTCATCATCACCGATTATTTCCGCTGAAACATCATTTTTACCGCCCATATAATTTAAATATTCTTTCGTATAATATTCATTTAAACCCACAATCTTAGGAGAGGAATAATTAGTAATGGCAATTTCTTTAATCTCTTCAATATTTTTTATTTCTTCGATTTTTTCTTTAACACCTTGAGTATTTTCATCATAGATATGAACCTCTAAATTATAATTATAAGAATCATAATCTAAACCGACAACTTTAAAAGCATAATTAATGAATGATGATAAAGCGATAAAGACTGCCGTACAAACCACAATAGAAATAACCGTAGTTCGATATTTCTTTCGACTTCTCTTTAAATTTTTATAAGAAATTTCGCCGCCTATCCCAAAAATTTTGGAAATAAATTTAGGGGTTTTTAACTTTTTCGTATTTATTTTTATATCACTACTATTTCTTATCGCGGTAATAGGCATTATTTTACTCGCTTTATAAGCACTTCTAAAAGAAGAAAGTAAAATGGTAATTATACCTAGGATAACTGCAAATAGAATGGCTGGAATTGAGAAAGAAAAACGCAAAATTAAACCTTCAATAAAAGAGGCTCCTAAAAGGTAATTACTAATTAAAAGTAAAACAAAAGATGCAAATAGCCCACTTAATATTCCTAGGGGAATACCGATTAAACCTAAGATAAAGGCTTCATAATAGACACTTTTTCTGATTTGTTTTTTCGTGGCCCCCACACTCGATAACTCCCCATATTCTTTAATTCTTTCGGTAACGGAAATATCAAAAGAATTTTTAATACAAAATGCTGAAGTAAAAATAATAATGACAATAACAATAGAACCGGCAACTGCTAGAGCATTAAGCATTCCATCATTGGTTATTCCGGTTTCTAAAGTAATTAAATAACTATTACTATTATAATCATATTTAGCTTTCGTACTAATTTCTTTATACAAATCATTAAATTCATTTTGGACTGTATTACTAATTCCCTTATATAATTTAGTAAATTTATCAGCATCAACTTCTAAAATACCGGCCGTGGTTTTATATTCATTTTTAAGGCCTTTACGGTTATATCTCGTATAAACTGTAAAGGTGCCATTTTCTTCTTGTTTAGGTAAAATGGTAACCAAAGTATAACTGGGAGAGGAATAATCTTCTATTTCATCGGAAGGACGCTCTATAATACCCACAATCTTAAAAGTATAAGTTTGACTATCAATTATCCTTTCATTATCTAGTAAATTTCCTTCTTCATCATAAATATTATATGAATCATACTGATTTAGAGGAATTCCTTCCAAATTTACTCTTTTTCCTAAATCTAAAGTAAGAGTATCTCCCACTTCTAATTCTACTTTACCATTAGTAAGTAAGTGTTTCGGAATAAGAATTTCTTGCATACTCTCGGGCATTCTTCCCTTAACAAGTTTAATTCCTAAATTATTTAAGGCTCCTTCATCATACATTTCCACATCAACATAAGGTTTATTTTCATTTTGAATACCCGAAAGTTTTGCTAAACCTAAACTTTTAGTTAAATAATACTTTTCAATCTTACTATTTAAATTAAAAGTATCTAAGTCTTCTTTAGGAACATCATAAAAAGCATAATGGAAATTTCCATCTCTAACCTTTTCAAAAGCGATTAAACTATTACGACAAGAGAAAAACATACTGGTAACCGCGGAAAGTAAAGCGACAGATAAAATAATTCCAATGATGGTTACTAAAGTTCTTTTTTTATTTAACTTTAAATTCTTAATTGTTAATTTCTTTAAAATATCCATCTTAAGCCTCAACTATTTTACCATCTTGAATTTTAATAATTCGATCAGCATTCTTGGCAATTTCTAAATTATGAGTAATCATAATAATTGTTTGTTTATAATCTTGATTAGAACTTTTTAAAAGTTCAATAATCTCTTCACTATTTTTAGAATCTAAGTTACCTGTTGGTTCATCGGCTAAAATAATGGTTGGACTTGTAATTAAGGCTCTTCCAATTGAGGTTCTTTGTTGTTCACCACCTGATAATTCATTAGGTAAATGATATCTTCTTTTAAGTAAACCTAATCTTTTTAATATATCTTCTAAATGTTTTTCTTCAACTTTTCTTCCATCTAAATTCATGGGTAGACAAATATTTTCCTCCACATTTAAAATCGGAATTAAATTATAAAATTGATAAATTAACCCAACTTGTCTTCTTCTAAAAATAGCAAGTTTATCATCATTATAACTATAAATATCTTCCCCATTTAAATAAACTTTTCCACTTGTTGGTTTATCAACACCCCCGATTAAATGCAGTAAAGTAGATTTACCACTACCACTAGCTCCCACAATAGCCACAAATTCTCCTTTTTCCACACTAAAGGAAACATTGTCTAAAGCCACTACTTTGGTATCCCCTTTACCATATATCTTTGTTAAATTTTCCACTCTTAATATTTCCATAAACTTCTCCCTTTCTCACTACAATTATATTATAACCAATGTTACAAGTAAGTTAGAAATTTATTTCTTTCTACTTAAAATAATAGAATCTTTACATATATTTTTATTTTGAAATTTTAGACCTTCAACTCCCGTAAAAGTTCTAAGTTCCGGATTAAAATCCTTTAAAACTTTAAATGTTTCTTTTAAATTATAGATAGGGTCCCAAACAGGATTATATTTAGTATATTTTGTACAATCATATAAATAACACATAAGCATTAAGCCATCTTTATTTAAATATTCTTGCATTTTATTTACAAGTATTTTTAAGGAAGTTACCGCAATTCTAGTCCCTATATTACTTAACCAAATATTATCATAGCTTCTATCACTTGTAAAATTAAAAGCATCACTAGTTATAAACTTCGGTTTAACTTTTAATATTTTATCTTTAAGATTATTATAATTTTCTTCACTTTGTAAATAAGCATTAACACTCGTTATAACATCTGTCCGATATTCATCATTAGAAAACATTTTTCTTCTTAAACCAATACTTCCATATACTTGTAATAACTCATCCCAAAATAGATAAGATTCATAATCGATTACTCTTAAATCCATTTTAATTTTTTCAAATACTTCTCTTTTAAAAACATTAATGTTATATTTAAATACTTTAGGATAGTCGATATATCTAAAGAACTCTAAAAATTCTTCTCTATTTAACTTTAGAATAGATACTAATTTTAAATAGTAATAATATTTAACATAAGGACAAATATCTAAAAGCGTAATGTCAGTACTTCCCTTTAAAATAGCATTTAAGACTTGGTCAGTTGAACTTCCTACTGTAAGTAGTGATTTACCTTCTAGAGAAAAATTATCAATATAACCATTTATATTTTCGGTAGTAAAAGGATACATTTTATAAAACTCCCATTTATTTGCCCCATCATCAGCATACATATCTTTACATCTTCTAATAGCATTATCGATATTTTTATAATAATCATATTCCATTATAAAATCCCCTTTTGGTTCTTATTATTATAATACTTTTTAGATAATTTACAATAATTTTATCTATTCTCTATTATCACAAGTACCACCCATACTTATAATATAATCTTCCATACTTTTAAGTAAATCATAAGTATTCTCATAATCATCTAAATTAATATTCATCTTTTTCATTAATTCTTTTTCTTGTTCTTTCGTATTATTATTTACAATATTGTAATTAGATGGTTTACTATCAAAATCTGATGTACATCTTGGAAGTTCTAAAAATTTTCTGTTTTTACATGGTAAATCACTAAAATGACAAAGTGGCGTTTCTAAAAATTTTTTATCATTATTACATATATCATGGGCTATAGCCATAATTTTTAATCTTTTGCCATCTAAATTACATTTATCAGTTATAGCACTTTCCGAATTACTTTCCGCAAAATTAATTTGTAAACGATAACTATATTCTTTATAGACTATAGTTCCGATGAGTAAAATAACAATAACTACGCTAAGAACAATAATAACTCTTTTTAATATTTTGTTATTTTTAGTTTTCTTATTAATATCTTTTATCATTTCTTTATCACCTTTTAATAAAATGTCTAAGGAAACATTAAACTTATCACTAATTTTAATTAGGGTTTCAATATCTGGATAATTATTACTATTTTCCCAATTGGAAACTGTTTGTCTTGTTACATTTAAAACTTCAGCAAACTGTTCTTGTGACATTTTATTATCCTTCCTTATTTTTAAAATTTTATTACCCAGATTCATAAAATTTCCTCCTTTCCTATAGACTATAATAAAAGATAATCTAAAATTATTATATCAAACTTATTTGACATTACTAGCAAGAATTTCTTGCTTACATAAAAATAGAGGGACTTTTGTAATTCCCTCTACCAACCACACAACGTGATCCAAAACCATAATGGCTTTTGTAATTAAATATTATCACATTAACGAAAGTTGGTCAATTAGTTGTACGAAAAAATCGTACAACTCAATTTTTCTTTTTTTTATTTTACTAGTTTTAATAATTTTATATTATAAATAAATTTAATGATGCTTTATAGAAATGCCGTAAGATAGATTGTTACTAGTAACATAATTGTCGATATTACTATTGCAATAATATTTTTAGTCATTAATTTATTATAATTACTGCTTTGTTTTTGATTATTTAAACCTGCTATGTTAAGTATAGAATATCCTATAATAATTGGATAAATCCAAAAAGTAATATAGTATCCAGATGCTACTAGCATTACTATAGAAATAATTGAAATAGCTAGACTAGCTATAAATACATAATTAGTTGATTTCACATTTTTTTGAATAAAAGCATTATCATTATTATTATTTATAGATTGTCCATTAACATTACTAATTCCATAGTTGTTAAGACCAAATACTACTAAATCAGCAGTTGTATTACCATTTATTGTAATATTTATAGGATTATTTTGATTTACAGATATTTGATGAACACCACTACTTACTTCTAATTCTATTGTTTGACCATTTTTAACTTTACCAACTAAGACATTATCTATATAAATATCAAAGGTTGCTGCCCAACCAGCAAATGCTTTTTTTCTTCTCAATATTAATTTATATGTACTTGAAATATTGTTATTTATATTTGTTTGCATATTAGTTCCATTTACCACACTATTATTAATATTATTTACTTGTTGAACGTTATTATTTTGATTTTCTAAAGTCAAAACTGACTCACCACAGTTTCGACAATATTGTTCATTTTCCAAAATTGGACTACCACATTTTTTACAATTCATTTTTTTACTCCTTACTAAATTATTTTTAATTTTTCCTTTTAATTAATTGTTAACGGAAACCTCCTTTGGAACCACTTCCAAAAGCATCTTTTCCGCCTCCTTTTGATGAATAACCTCCGCCACCAGAAGAATATCTATCAGCTCTTTCGTGAGAACGATCCTTTGACAATGAAGATGAGGAACTTGAGCCTGATGATTTAGATCTATTTATAGAACTTATACCAACATAAGAGAAATTGTAAGCAGCCACGATATCATCATAAGTAATATCTATTATAGTTTCAGGGTATAAATCTTTAAATTCCTTCGCCACTTTTTCAGCTATTCCAAACATTTGAGCATACATTAAATATTCTTCCCAATGAATAATTTCTATTGCCATTCTATCTTTTATATTCGAAAAATCATTTAAGAAATTTTTAAGTCCTGCCACTTTTAAACCATCATTTTTCATTATTTCTTCTACGTAATAAACCACTTGTTCTTTTGGATCATTAAATAGTTTTCCAAAAGGAACTTTTTCTATTACTTTCGTTAGTTTACCTTTTTGATAAAATTTTGCAGTTGTTTTGTCAAATATATCATCAAACCAATCTATAACTTTATAATAATTTTTATAACACCAATCAGAAAATTCATTTTCTTTTAAAATATTATCTTTACTAGCAGCTTTTAACATATCATAAAGTTCTTTTTCATCTTTTGATAGATTATTATCATTATTAAATTTTATTTTTATTTTCTTATCTTTAATTATTTCAATATTTTTATCTTTTAACCATTTTAAAAGCATAACTCCTAAAAAATCAGTTTTATTTTTTACTAAATCAAATTGACAAGAAACCCAGTAACCTTCAAATATATTATCATAAGGGATATCTCTAAAGTAAGGGGCATTTTTAACCTTATTTACTCCTTTTCTAAATTTTATTTTTTTGGTGCCATACTTAATTTTCGTGGCCAAATCATGACGGATAAGAACTAGAGAAATTGGTGAAAATATAATTGCTCCAACTAAAAGACCTAATATACATAATAAAATATTTCTTAAACAAACTTTTAAAATATAAGTAATACTATAAGTGGTTTTATTTTCCTCTTCTTTTTCATAATGTACTGAACTTTGTTCTGCCTTATTATAATAATAATTAAAATTAAAATCTGTTTTTACTTCATTATTAAAAGTTTCTTTAGGAAATCTAATCAAAACTGTTACATACTCATCATAATCTAAGGCATTACTATTTTCTATTTCCATATAGCCATCATAAACATAAGCCATGTCTCCATAACTACCATATGCCCATATATCGGAATTAACATATTTAAAATCGCTATATATTTTTATATAAAAATTTTCCGGTTTATTATCTAAATCTTCAGGAATTAAATTCCAATATACAACATCAGAGTCCGTTGCTTCTATAACAAAATTTGTTATTGTATAATCTAATTCATAAGTATTTAAACCATATTCAGATATTCCAAAGCATAATTCATATTCTTTTGGAACCCCCGCTACTTTTATAATATTTAATCCTGCTTTATAACTTTTTTCACTAAAAGATGCTTTTTCATTCCAATCTTGTATCGTTGTAAATTCTTGATTATTCAAATAAACTTTATAATCTGTAATTGTTGATGGTCCAGCATTTTTATAAGTTCTATATATTTCAGTTCCACTAGTAACATTAACTACCCATTTTTCTTTAATATGAGCATTACCATTATTATCTAGATAAATATCCATATTAATGTTTTTTATATCATTGGCATAAACAACATTAATAAATAAAAAGTTAAATATAAAAAACAATAAAGGTTTAAATTTCATATATTATATTCACCTACTTAAAAAGTTATTTTTTCCTCTCAAAAATTGTTCAAAAGTATGTTTAAAACTAATTAACATTTGAACAACTACTATTTAAGAGATTTATATGAGAATCAAGGAATGTTTTTTTCTCATTATTTGTTGATTCACATAATTCTTTCAATTGACTTTCGTTGAAATAACCATTATATTTATTACAATTTTCCAATTCAGAAAACTTTATATCATTTTCTAAATCATTATAAAAATCGGTCACTGTAACACATAGATCACTATTATTTCCTTTACAATACTTGTCATAATCGTTTTTGATTTGTTCAAAGAATTGGCCATAAGAAATTTTTTCTTTTTTATAATCATCAATTTTTGGGGCCATAATTTGACATAATTGAATTTCACCATCATCTTTCTTGTTTAATAAGGCATTTGCTCCAAAACCTATGCCTATTCCGCATAATATTACTACCACCACTATAATAATTGTTGTTATAAATTTTTTAGAATTTTCATTTTGATTGTTAAAATTATTATTCATATTAGTATTATAGTTATTATTCATATTATTACTTGATTCATAATTTAAATTAGCATTTTGAATATTATTCATATTATTATTATTTGATTCATTCATTTTAATCTAGCCTTCCTTTATTTTTATTTTATCATTTATTATTTAAAAACAAAATGATATTAATTTCAGTATAGTTTTATTTACGTAAATAAATATATTAGTTTTTATTTTGATTAGCATCAAAACATAATAATATATCTTTACTTTTTCAGTTGACTACAAGTTGTAGTCAACTATTTTTCTATTGGTTAGTAATACTAACCAGTTCGTTTTCTATTTCAATTAAGTATTTAAAAAACTATTTTTATTGTTTAGATATTTTAATTTAAGATGTTCCAATTTTAAGTGCAACTTACTTTCTTAATCATTTGTTTTCAATTGCACGATTTTTTCGTGCACTTCATTTTTTTCTTTTATTTTTTATTAGCAAAAAAGAAAAACAAACCACAAAATGGTCTGCTTATAATATTCATTTTTTAATTTTCTAATTTATTATATTCTTCATCTGTTACTGGTTCTAACCATTCATTTGAAGTATCTTCTCCTGGTACTTCAACGGCTATATGACTAAACCAAGAACTGGGTTGGGCACCATGCCAATGTTTGACATTTGCAGGTATTACCACAATATCACCAGGAGATAGTTTTTGAACCTTTTTTTCCCATTCTTGATAATATCCATAACCGGCAATACAAATTAGAACTTGTCCTCCACCACTTTTAGCATGATGAATATGCCAATTATTTCGGCAAGATGGTTCAAATGTTACATTAGCAAAACTAATACCATTTTCCGTTTTGGCTAACAAATTAAGATAACTTTGACCAATAAAATATTCTTTAAAAGCATCATTTGGATTTCCTAGTCCAAATATATTTAATTTATCAAATTCTTCTTTATTCATTTTTATCATCACTCCCATATACTTCTTCAATTAAAGGGAATGTACTCCAAGCTTTAGGCCATCCACAGTAAAATGATAATTGAGTTACTGCTTCTACCACTTCTTCTTTTGTAAGACCATGTTCTTTGCCAAGGAAAAGATGGCTTTTTAATTGGGGATATAATCCCATTGCAAATAATGCTGATATTGTTATTAAACTTCTATCTCTCGGTGATAATTCATCTTCTCTTGACCAAACACGGCCAAATAATACATCATCATTTAATTCGGCAAATAAAGGGGCAATATTACCTAACTTCTCTCTACCTGCTGTTTGTTTTTTCATTATTCATTCTCCTCTTCTACTTCTTTTATATTTGCTATATAATCCAATTTGTTATATCACTATCTGATACATTACTTGTTAATCTTTTTGCATCAACAAAATTAAGGTTATTATATGTATTTTTTAAAGTATTATAACTATTATTTACACTTGAACCACCTGATGTTGCAAATACATATATTTTTTTATTTTCAAGATTATTTTCTTCAATAAATGTATTAATAATTCTAGGGGCTAAATCCCACCATACAGGAAATCCAATTAAGATAGTATCATAATCACTTAAATTAGAAACTTTACTTTTTACCTCTGGTCTTGAGGCTGGATTATTCATTTCAACTGATGATCTACTTTGTTTATTTGTCCAATTTAAATCTTCATCGGTATATTTATTTATTGGTTCAATTTCAAATAAATCACCACCTAAAACTTTCGCAATTTTACTTGCTACTCCTTTTGTTACACCACTTGCTGAAAAATAACTCACTAAAATTTTACTCATAAAATCATTCCTTTCTTTTATCCTCTTAAATCTAATAATTTAAATTTGTAACCCAACTATTTATTTCTTCTAGACTCGTACTTGCCGAAAATCTTTTACCATCTAACCAAATAATATTTTTCTTATAATTTTTTAAAGTATTTACACTTCCGCTTATACCTGTACTTCCTGAAGTACAAAATGGAATAAGTATTTTACCATCTAAATTTTGACTATCTAAAAATGTTAAAATAATTTTGGGAACATCTCCCCACCATATCGGATAACCTAAATAAATTACCTCATAATTATCCGTATTTATATTGTTTTTTATTTCTGGTCTTGCACTAGAATCATTTTGTTCTCTAGTGGCTCTAGAATTATTATTACCATAATTTAAATCGGCACTAGTATATTTTTCTTTAGGTTCTATTTCGATTAAATCACCATTTGTCACATTTTTAATATAACCAGCTATTTTTTCAGTTGTACCTGTTGCCGAGAAATAAATGACCGCCACTTTTTTATCATTAGTTTCCGCATTATCATTTGGAGTTTCTTCTTTTATTTCATTATTACTTTGGTTTTCAGTTGAATTTGAATTATTAGAATTGGCCTTATTATTAGAATTTATAATCCAAAATCCAACACAACCTACTGTCACAATTACTACTATAGCTATAATTAAAATTATTATTTTTTTATTCATAAACTATTCTCCTCGTATAAAATCTTATTTCATAAACTTCCTCTCATTATAATTATATAAGTTAAAGTGAACTTTAAGTCAATCCTAAAATGGCAATAAATTTAAAAATTAACTTATTCATGTAAATTACTATTTATTTTTCTTTAAATATTATTACAAAAAAGCAAATTCCTCAATAGAGTTGATTTATATAAATTAATTAATTATTCATTTATGAAAATATAAATTTACTTCGTTTTGAATTTCTAAAGATAATCTTTCGATTGTGCCATCCGTATGAATACTATCCATATCTCTTAAGACACTATTAGGAAATATTTTTTTCATATCTTTAACGTAATAACTGCCATCTCTGGGAATATCATAAGCACTTACAATAAATTCATTATTATTTTTTACTAATTCAAACTTATAAGGAATAGATGTACTGGTATCCCTAACTACATTATTACCTTCTAAATAATATTTTTCCTGTAATACCCAAGCATAAACATAATATTTATTACCTATATCTTTATTGATAAGATAGATGTGCATAGATGCAAAAGATTTTTCATCTTCATAATAATTAACTCGTTCATCTTCTTTTATTAAGTAATCTTTAATAACCTTCTCTATATTAACATCATCAATATTTACGGGAGGAGCATACTTAAATCCCCAAGTGCTAAAGAATACTGGTTCGTTATTTCGCATTCTCGTAACATCAATGGCAAATAATACCCCTAAAGTAGATAATATTAAACCTATAATAATAGCTACCAATATGGAAATTTTTTTAACTCGTTTAACTTTTTTATTTGAATACTTAATCGTATTTTCAATGTTTTCTTCAAACTTTTCTTCTAATTCTTTTTCTCTAACTTTTTCGCCACTCATTAAATCATTTAAAGTAATATCAAGTTCTTGACATAAAGGCTTAAATAAAGATAAATCAGGCATATTCCTACCATTTTCCCAATTACCAATAGTTCTATCGGAAACTCCTAGAATGTCCGCAAGTTCTTGTTGGGTTAAATTTTTTAATTTTCTTGCTTTGGCAATAAATTTTCCTATTTTTTCTAAATCCATATTTTTGGCTCCTTTTGGTTAATATTTTAGAATATAAAATCTTATTTTAACAGGAAACACTTCAAGGGTTGTAATTTAATTATACCAAAGAAAAAGTAAATCTCACATAGAGTTTACTTTATATTAATGGTAATTTATTATTTTCTTTTAAATATTACTTTAAATGTTTGTCTAACAAAGGGCTGAATAAAAAATAGTTGAGAGAAATAAGCAAAAGGAAAATTAAAACAAATTAATTTTAACCAGTTGGCAAGTAAAGTAAATATATTAAATCCGGCATAATAAGGATAATATAAAAAAGCCGCGATTAAACTCATTACTGGCACCATTATTCCTACGGTAGCGCATATAACAGCTGTTTCAAAATGGACGGGATCCGTTTTTTTAATATCAAAATTTTTACAAGCCATTTTAAATGAAAATGGTTGGCCAATTAACATTTCAGCTGAATAAGCAAAACAAAATTCTGTTAAAATAACAGCCCATATTGGTAAATAATGACCAAACATATAAACTCCACCTAGTTTATTAATTGCCCCAATGACACTACTCGCTCCCATTAAACTCATAAGGGTAGCACCATTTACCACATACAAACTATAAAATACATAAGCATGCACCGTAATAATAACGGTAATTAAAGCAAATATTGCTCTTTCAGATTTTTTTGTAGGCATACACTTCACCTCCTTTAACAACAAAAAAACACATAAGCTCTAGGTCCATTTTCTAAATACATCTCTGTAATCAGATTTATGTGCCTAGCACTACATGTGTCAAATGTATTACTTATTAAGTTTAACACAATTTATATTTTTTTGTAATAATTTTTTTAAGATAAAATAAAGGTAGTGGTATTACAGATAACAGCAATAAAGAAAATTATTCCCGTAAGTAAATCCATTTTATCTTTTTGTAATTTATAACGACTTAGAAAAGTAATTGTATTATATGCACATAATAAACTTACAATCGAAGATATTTGAATGTCTTTACAAAAAGAAATAAACATTAAAATAATGGAAAATAAAGCCATTCCTATAATACCATATTTCATTGATTTTAAATTAATGAGTTCGGTTAATTTAATAATATTTTCTTCGCTCTTTTTTTCAATATCTTTTTCTTCGATTTTTTCTCCCGCTAAAATATCATTTACACTTAATTCTAATATTTCACTTAAAGGTTTAAGTAAAGACATATCCATTAAACATAAACCTCTTTCCCACTTACTGACCGCATTTTTCGTAATACCTAATTTGTCCGCTAATTCTTCTTGGGTTAAATTTTTTAATTTTCTATTCTTTGCAATAAACTTTCCTATTTTCTCTTGATTCATAAATTCTCCCTCCAAGAAAAACTATAACATTTTTTAACTTTTTTTAAACATACTAAAGGTTTACTTTATTTTTTAATTTAAATATTTAGATGTTTGTTCTGGATATAATTTCAATTCTTTATTTTTAAACTTATTTATATCAATCCACCTGGCATTAACATTACCCTCAACTATATATTCTTCTTTATAATCTTCAACATTCATAGATACATTATAAAATAATATTAATTCGTGAGCGCATCTACCATTATAAGTAAATATATTTTCTTCGATACCTAAAAATTCTTTTACTTCAATAGCAATATTAAGTTCTTCTTGAAATTCTCTTTTTAAAGCGTCCTCACTAGTTTCTAAAAATTCAATACCTCCCCCAATAGGGCGATAAAATTCTTCTCCTGTTACTTTATCAAATCCTCTATTTACTAATATTTTATTGTCTTTCTTTAAAACACCCAGAACAACTGGTCTTATTTCTTTAAATTTATCCATTATTCATCTCCTTTAAATATTATAACACTAAAATTAATTTAGATAATGAAAAAGAGATAAGTTTTTTTCTTATCTCTAAGTATTTTAATTATTGAACTTTTTCATAAACAGCAACATATTTATAAGCAATACCAGTTTCTCCATTTATTGTATTTTTACGGTCAGATATTAATTCCCATTGTTTAAATTTATAACCATATCTTGCTTCAGGAGCATTCATTGTAAATTCACTAATATTAGCTCTTTTAGAATAAATAACATCACTTTTTAATTCTCCTGTATGTTGGTCTTTGAAACCGACACATTCATTTAAATCACAAGCAAATTCAACAAACCAAATACAACCATGTTTATCTTCTCCACATCTTTGAGTTGTATAAAAATTTTCATGGTCATATAAACGAATTGTTAAAGGATTTAAATTACTATAGAAATGGAATTCTACTTCTTGTTTTTCTTCATCTGGATAATGACCATATTTTTCTTTATAGGCTTCTTTATAAGCCTCTTTATCTGCTGCTTCTCCTTTAGCGGCTTGTTCTAAAACTTTTTTAAGTTGTTCATCCGTAAGAGTTCTTTCCTCATCGTTGCTTGGATTTGTTAATGTTGCATTATTATTAGTACTGTTATTGTTATTGTTATTGTTATTGTTATTATTGACATTACTATTGTTGTTTTGACTTTCAGTTTTAGTTTCATTAGTTGTTTTGTTATTTTCTTTAGTTGAAGTTTTAGTCTTTGTTTCTTTTTTTACTTCTGTTTGAGTTTGTTGTTTTGCCTCTTCAACTTTTGGTGTTTGCTCTTCACTTTCTTGATTTTTTCTTATTTCATCTTCCACAGTTTTTTTAGCATCTTCGGCTTTTTGAACTCTTTCCTCCGCTGCTTTCTTATTTTCTGTAGCTTCATTTATCGCTTTTTCCGCTTTTTGAACTTTATCATCTGCAGCTTTTTTTGTTTCTTTTGCTGTATTTATAGCTTTTTCTGCTTCCTTAACTTTTTCTAAAGCCGCATTTTTTTCTTTTTCGGTTTTAGCATTTTTAACTTCAGCTTCAGCTAATTTTTTAGCATCTTCTGCTTTACTTATGGCTTTTTCAGCATCAAGTGCTTCCTTTTCAGCATTTTCTTTTTCGGCCTCAGCTTTTAAAACTTCTTTACTCGCTTCTTCAAGATTTGCCTTTGAGGCATTTACTTCATTTTCGGCTTCCACTAAATTAGGATTTTTAGTTTCTGTAATTCCATTTTCCACTAGATTTACTTGTTTATCATTTAAAGAATTATTGTTATTAACCACAATAACTCCCGTAGTTACTACCGCTACGGTTCCCACACTTAGAAGTAAACCTTTTATCGCACTAATTGATAAAAACTTCATAAAATCAACTTCCTTTCAAAATTTTTTTTATATGCATTATTATATAATATTGTATGCTTCATGTAAAGTTCCAAGTAATTAATTCCACTGGAAATATATAGCAAGTTTTATTCTAAAATAAATATCTCTTTAAAAGTATCTTCGACAAAATTATTATCATTCATTTTATTTTCTAAATATATATTGAAATTATCTTGATTGATTTCTTTATCAACTATGTCTTTAAAATGCGGATACAATTCATTTATTTGGTTTCTACTTACGGTATAGGTATTACCACTAAAATTAAAAGTAATTTGTTCGACATTATCTATTAAAGCAAATATTGATACAGAGTTATATAATAAAGATTTTTCCAAATAATGATTTTCATTAACATACCAATCTGTAATATGGTAATCGATAGTAAGCCCTAAATTTACGGAATCAATTTCAAATACATAACCATATTCAGCAAGGGGTAAATTATCTATTAAATGGCTATCATTACTATTATTACCCACATATTTATTTTTATATTTGATTATGTTTTCAATTCCTGATTTATCCCTGTTAAAGGGAGTTATTGGTATATTATCTTCGGTATATTCTTTTTTAGTATCGATTATATAATACTCATTTTTAGTATCTCTATTTATTCTATAGACATTATAAAAAGGAGTTTTATAAATAATCATTGTATCCCCAGTTTCTTTTAAATAAGAAAATCGAGGAGCAACTTTATTTAAGACAACATTAGAATAATCAATTACTAATAAAGTTATTAAAAACACCACTACATATAAAAAACTATATAATATTCTTTTTAAATAAGACTTTTTCTTATTAATTATAGAAAAACCTATTAAAGATATAACTAAGCCAATTACCGAATAAATAGAACCCCATGATGATTCACTTGGGAATATTGTAAAAGCAATAAAAGTTAGAAATAGACCTCCAAACATAATCATCATGGCGATATTTTTATTTTTTTCCGATACTTTTTTATCTGTATAATCTATTGTATCAATAATATTTTGTTCTAACTTTTCTTGATATTCTATCTCCCCAACTTTTTCTCCACTTAATAAATCATTAACCGTTATTTTTAAAATTTTACATAATTCCACCATAATCGAGGCATCAGGGAGTCCCTTACCACACTCCCACTTAGATACAGCTTTATAAGTTATTCCTAATTTTTCGGCCAGTTGTTCTTGAGTTAAATTAGCATCTTTTCTTGCACTTGCAATAAATTTACCTATTTTTTCTAAATCCATATTTTTTGCTCCTTTCAAAAATAACTATACAATATTAACCAAAGTTTTAACACCTACTATTAGTAGAGTTATATATTTTACTCATCCAAATTGTAATTTGCTCTTATTAAAATTGTTTAATCCACATTTACACCTTTTTTGAATACTTTTATATCTATGAAATAATAGATACCAATTAAAATGATATATAAGCATATTCCTAAAGTTAAAGCTGTTTTTACAATATCAACTGAAAGTGTATTACTTATATTAGAATTAAATAAAGCCATAATATTTGGATTAAATAAACCAATGATATAAATAATTAAAACTGATATTGCAACAACAAACAAGTAGTTTAAGAAACCATAAAGAATTGATTTAACCATTTTTAAATTATTAGATCTGTGTCCTAGTAATAAACCCGTAAAACCTGCTTGTAATATAGCCGTAAATTCTAAAAATATTACAAAGAAAGCAACAAGAACTACTTTTATGGCTGTACTATCCATGGATGTCGCAAAAAACTGTAAGGTATTTTTTAATATTTCTAAATTATTTTCAGAATAATAAGCAATAAATACACATAAGATAATAACTAATATACTTGTAAACATTGTAATAATAGAAGATAAAAATTTAGACGTATAAATGGTACTTTTACTTATTGGTAAAGTATGAGTTAAGTAAGATTCATCTCCATATACATTTTTAACGAATCTTACCCATACTCGTAATAAACTATTTATTATGATATTTATAATAAAAGCAATTGTTGTTCCACTTGATATAAGTGCTAGAATATGCAACATAAAAGAATTATCAAAAGAGAACAAAACTCTTGTAAAAATTGCAAATATAGTAGCAAGTAAATAAAAAACTATTAAAACTTTATAAATGTACTTTAAATCATATTTTAAACATTTACTTAACATTTGAACATCCTCCTAAATATTTCATCAATAGAGCCATTTTCTTTT
>CANQBI010000008.1 GCA_947589435.1 uncultured Bacilli bacterium | reverse complement strand
ATCAGATTACATGTCTTTTTTGTTAAATAAAAAGTAGTGTTAGTTTTCTCTCACCAACACTATTTATAATACAACCTAAAAGGGTAATATGTTTACTCTTTTTTAAATGTTTTAATTTAATCAAATTTACTTTTTAACTGTTTTTTGATATTATTATATAGTAGGGGATTAGATATGATACTAAGAAGACCATATGCATTTTTAATTAAACATTTTAGATTAATTAATTTTATCTTAGCTATTATAAGTGGTTTTATAGCTTATAATACTTTTCAAATAGCCCGTTTTTTTATTGACTATATAAATAATGGTTATACGGGGGCTTTTTATGAGGGATATTATACTAACTATATATCTTTATCTTTTTATGTTGCTTTAATTCTTTTGGTTTTTGGTTTAATCTCTTTAGTTGTTTTATTCATCTATAAAAAAAGGCAGAATAAAGTTTATTTAGGAGCCCTTGGTTTTTATTTATTAAGTTTTGTGTTGTTATCCTTAGTAAAAGGCTTAATGATATCTATGGAAACATCTGTTATCACTGCGGAAGCATCTAGGGCTTATAGGGATATTTCTTTGATTTTATTAATTCCCCAATTTACATTTATTATTTTCTTCTTAATGTATGGCTTTGGTTTTAACTTTAGTAAATTTAACTTTCAACAAGATTTAAGAGATTTACAAATTAGCGAAGAAGATAGTGAAGAAGTCGAAATAACGATTAAGAAAGATAATGTTAAATTGCAAAGAAATTTAAGAAGATTCTCGAGGGAATTTATTTATTATATTAAAGAGAATAGATTTATCTTTATTTTAATATGTGGGGGAGTAGCGATTCTTTTAGGATATGTAGTTTATAAATCTCTACCTAACATTATTGATGCTACTTATATTCAAGGAGATATATTTACTTATCAAAATGTTAGTTATCGTATTGAAGATAGTATTATTACCAATTTAGATTATAAGGGAGATACTTTAAAGAATGGAAAGTATTATTTAGTAATTAAATTATATGCTAAGAATAATACGACTTTAGTTCAAAGTTTAAATTATAATAATTTTAGATTGGAAGTTGATAATAATTATTACTATCCAATTTCCGATAAAGGGGATAATTTTATTGATTATGCGAAGAACTTCTTTAGTAGTGATATTAAAGGAGAAAGTGAGAATACTTTTTCTTTAGTGTATGAACTAGAACAAAAAGAAGTTAGAAAAACATATCGAATTAAAATAAGTAATGGTTCGGCTTTTGTTGATAAAACTTTTAAAGGTAAATATAACTATGTTACGATAACTCCAATAATTGTTGATAGAATAGTAAGTGAAGGGGAATATGAAGTTGGAAAAGAAATAGTTTTCCACAACTCTAATTTAAAAGATACGAAATTTACAGTTACGGATTATCAAGTATCTAATCGTTATACTTATAAATATCAAAGTTGTATTCGAAGTGATATGTGTACGGAATACACTAATATGATTAATGTTGGTTTTAATACCAATGAAAAAACTTTGCTAATCTTAGGTTATGATTATCAAATGTCCGAAAGTATTCCTTTTTATAGTTATTCTTCTGATATATCAACATTTGCATCTTCTTTCTTTAAAATAAAATACGAATATGATGGGGAAGATGTCGTGGAAAATGTTAAAGATGTTACGCCAAGTAGTGATAAATCTAAATTAGTATTAGAAGTACCAAGTAAAGTAAGAGATACTAGTCATTTCTCTTTAGTAATAAGAATTAGAAACAAAGAATACTTAGTTAAATTTAAATAATTATTTTAAAAGATAAATATATAATTGCATCAGTAATTTATTATATTTATCTTTTTTATTTAGGATAAATTTCCATGGTAAAACCATAGATAATTTATCCATTCTTTGATATTTTTTTTCGATAGGTTTGATTATTTCTTCATAAAATTCTTTTTTGTCCATATTTCTTTCCTCACCTTTATTATAACACACAACCGGACATATTAGTTACCAATATTTGGTAATTAAAAGTAAAAATTATTCTTCATAATAAATAATTTTTCATTATTGTGTTATAATTTAAATGGTGATAATATGGAAAATAAGTATATAAAATTATTATTAGAGGGTTCTTTAAAGATTAATAAAAATACCCCTCTTTTTATAAGTTATCCTTTAATATGTCGTCCTTTTGTTATGAACTTAAAAGCTTATGCGGAAAAACTAGGAGTTAAAGATATTTATTTAGATGAGAAAAATCCTTATGAAGTTTATTATGTTTTAAAAAATAGTTCTTTAAAAGAGATGGAAAACAGTCCTTTATTTGACTTACATGTTTGGGATGAATATGCTAAGAAGAAGGCGGCATTTTTAATGCTTGAAAGTGAAATACCTAATTTAATGGAAGATATAGATTCATCCAAAGTAGCTAAAATGGCCGATTTAAAATTAAAAAGTAAACCAGTATATAGAGAAAAACAATTAAAAGGGGAAATCCCTTGGTGTATTGCGATTGTTCCCAATCTTTTATGGGCCGAAAAAATACTTCCTAAAAGTAAACATCCTTTAGAAGATTTTTGGAAAGTTTTAGCCGATATCTGTATGTTTAAAGAAGGTAACCCGATTAAAAATTGGGAGAAATATTTAAGTAGTCAAAAAAAACTAGAAGATAAATTAAATGCTTTAAAAATAACTAAATTATATTATAAAAATAAACTCGGAACAAATTTAGAAATTACTTTAAGTGAAAATGCTTTATGGCGAAGTGCGTCAAGTGATAAATGGCTCGTAAATATGCCTAGTTATGAAATATTTACAACACCTCTATATAATGGAACAAGTGGTATAGTTTATAGTTCCAAACCATTAATTTATAATGGGCAAGTAATTAGTGATTTTTATATTAAATTTAAAGAAGGAAAAGTTACTTCTTGTAAAGCAAAATGCGGTAATACTACTTTAAAAGAATTAATAAATAGTGATAAATTAATGGGATACTTAGGAGAAGTTGCCTTAGTTAATTATGATTCTCCAATATCCAATACGAATTTAGTATTTGAAACGACTTTAATTGATGAAAATGCTTCTTGCCATTTAGCTTTAGGAAGTGGTTTTCCGGAATGTGTTAAAAATGGTCAAAAAATGGATAAAGCAAATTTAAAAAAAACGGGAGTTAATACCGCTTCAAATCACGTTGATTTTATGATTGGTACCAAGGACTTAACCATTGAGGCCGAGACTGTTATGGGAAGAATCACAATTATGCAAGATGGTAATTTAATTATTTAGTTTTTTTCTTAACTTTCGTAAATAACTCATGATAAGGGACTATTTCATAAGGACTAGCCAATTCTACCCAGTAGTAAAAAGATGGGTAACAGTCACTTAGGTATAGTCCTTTTATAAGGGATGGAATGTCTAAATTAATATTTTCTTTATTTACTTTACTAAGAAGAGTATCTTCATCTAACATAAGATTATCATTTTGCATACTTTCTATAACTGTTTTCATTATTACTTCATAAAGGGTAATATAATCTTCCTTAAAATAGATTTGAAAGTCACTTTTGTTTAAAGTTATTTCTTCATACTTAAATGGTTTTTCAAATTCCCCGTTGGCGGCATAAGCCCAAACATAGGCAAATTTAACCATTTCGGCAAAATTACTATCATAAAAGTCATATTCTTTATTATCAGTTACATCAATTATAATATATCTATCTTTATTTTTAACGATATTAAATTGTTCAAATAAAATTTTAACGGTATAAAAATCAAAACTCATAATAAATCACATACAATATTTTAACATATTTAAAAATTTTAGATAGAGTAATTTAACAATTAGACACTTACTTTATAGATTATTTTCTTATATATCTATAATAACTAAATTCATTAGAGTCACTACAATATATTCGATCATAAGTAAAATAATTTTCCAATAGTTCTTTTTCTACACTTATGGTACTCTCCATATCTTCATTACTATAAAAACCAACATGAGCACAAACTAAGGAACCATTTGGTTTAATGAGGGGTAAAAGATTATTAAGAACTATTTCTAAATTTTCTTTCTTCCTGTTATAATCTAAAATATTAGATAAAAATACAAAATCATATGCTTTATTTTGTAATTTAAATTGTTTACAAAGATTTAGATTATAAAATGTTAGTTTATTTAAATTAAGATATTTAAGTATTAAATCAATTTTATCTTTATAATATTCATTAAAACGATTAAAACATGGGGTAAATAATAAGTCACTATCTTTTAGAATGTTTAAAACATATTTCCAAAAGAGTAAACTTTCTTTTTCACTTTCTGAAGTATAATTTACTTTCTTAAGTATTTCTTTTATGTCGTTAAAATCAACCATATTAATATCAATTATTTTGTTTTGAAGTAACCATTTTCTTAAAAAATAATAGCGATAAGTTAAAGGATTGATATCAAAAGTATCAACATATCTTGCTCCATTTAAATAAGCCATATATAAATAATCACTTGAAGATAAAACAGTAAGTATATCTTTATCATGAATATCTATATTATTAAATAAGGCTAATAAATTTTCATTAGTGTTAGAATAAATTTTCGGAAATTCATCATAACAAGTATGATTTAAAACTTCATTAACATATTTAATATCTTCTTCTAAACTTCGCATATTTAACTCCTGATAGTTTTCTATTATACTCTATGTGGATTTTTTATTCAACTTAATTAATTATATTATACGTGATATAATAAATAAGAAAGGATGCTTATTATGAATTTATTTGTGAATGAAGTTTTAGTAGTGGTAATGGTACCAGAAGAAAATTTGGAAGATGTTAAAGATGCTATTTTTGCCTCTGGTGGTGGGAAGATTGGTAATTATCAAAATTGTTCCACTACATCTAAAGTAGAAGGAACCTTTATGCCTAATGAAAGGGCTAATCCCACAGTGGGTAAGGCTAATAAATTAGAGAAAGTTAAAGAAATAAGATTAGAAGTAATTTGTGATGTGAAATATGTAAAAGAAGTAGTAAAAGCTATTAGAAAAGTTCATCTATATGAAGAACCAGCGATTGATATTATTCCTTTATTAGATGAAAATAGTTTTAAATAATATTTAAATAAAAATGCCAGACAGTGTCTGGCATTTTATCTTCGACAAATATATTGGTCATCTTCTATTATTAAGACATCATTTCTAAACATATTTTCATTTCTTCTTAAGATTGTTTCTAATCTTCTTTCACTTTCGGCTCTTGAAAAAGCGTTTAGCATTTTTTGTAATTCAAAAATTTTATAGATATCTTCATCATTACCATAAGGTTCTTTTACCCATCCTTGAACTATTTCTTCAATTTCTGCGTAAGACATATTAGCGGTCTCTACTAAAACTTCATATTTTATTTCTTCTTTTCGTGTTTGTGATACTTGTAATTTATCAGGGTTTATATTTGTTCCTACTTGGACAGTTTCAAATGCTGGTTGAATATTTCTCTTTGGTATTCTTATTTTCTTTTTACTCATAACAAATCTCCTTCTAATTAATTATTTATTCTAGCATAGAAATATTTAAAGGGCAATTGGTTAGTTTTATTTACTAGTAAATTTTTCTTTAACAAAATTGTAATATTTTTCTATTTCTTTGTTTTCTTGTTCTAAATCTTTTAATGAGTCGAAAGCTTTCTTTATTTCTTTTTTATATTTTTTATCGCTAAAAATATCATCGATAAAATAGGTCATTTCTCGTCTTCTTTTTTCTCTTTCTTTCATGGAATCCCTTAATTCTTTTGTTTTTTCTAAAACAGAATAAGTAAATTTGGTAATATCTATTTTATAATTATCAATTAAATAGGAAAGTAACTCTATATCATGGGTAGTTATGGTCCTATTAACGATACGTTCAACACATTTATTAAAAACTTCTTTAGGTAGTTTTTGCTCTTCAAAAAATTTAAAAGTTTCTAAATCATTAATAAAACTAATGGCATAAGTATCTTCATTATCTATATTATATTTTTTGTATAAATTAAGTCCTTTAGTCATCAGTTTTTTAATAATATTTATGTTCCCTCTCGTAACGGCCATTAAATAGCAATCAAAACCTAAATAGTCTTGATATTCAAAAGAAATCCCATTATCTATTAAATAGTTACTTAATTTATCATTTCCTACATTAACACTTTTAATTAATAATTCTTCTAAATTAACTTCTAGTTTATTTTTTTCAATTAACTTAATTATTTTTTCTTCTTTATAATTATGTAATAAATCAATAATATCCATAACGCCTCCTTAAATTAATTTGTTTTTTATATTTTAACATATTTTTAAGAGTTATAAACAAAATATTATTCAAAAGTTAAATCTATTTTGTCATTAAAATCAATTAAAATATATTTTTTATTTAATAAGAAAGTCACACAAAAATTGAAATTATGTATTGGCATCCATTTGTTCGTATAGCATAATTAAAATGTACCTAGGGAAAATAAAATAACAAATAAAACAAGTACGGCAGCGACTGCCCTTAAATATGGTCTGTGGAGGAGTGAAATCCAATGAAGCAGGAAAGATAAGCCGTGAGGCTTATCAAGTGAAACGAAATAAATTTTATTTATTGAGTTTTACTTTTGTTCTTTATAGGTGAGTAACTGTTAAAAATTTTTGTCTATCCCATATTTAGCCAAAATTCAACTTCGTCATATGCAGGAACTTCTTCTCATTATTATTTTAGCATAGATTTGAATAAATTCCGTAAAATTTTCCCTATTTTAAGATTTTTTGCATTATTTGCATTATAAGTTAAAAATTATTTACAATTTAAACTTTGATAGGGATTATTGTGGAATATTAAGTCCAATGAAAAATTAAAAAATTATCAAAGATGTATAATTATTTTGAAAGTAAGACAGCAATAAAAATATTATCTTCGATGAGTGAAGAAGAGAAAGCTGTAGACGTCTTTAGAGTTATTTTTAGGGAAAGTATGATTTTTTTTCTTATGTAAACAATTAATGAAAACTTTTTAGAGATATAGATGAAATTATTTAATAAAATGTTTCCTAATGATATAATGTTAGAAGATTGAGGTATTAAATAATGAATAATAATTTAAATATTGATACTATAAAAGTAGTTATATTTGATTTTGATGGAACATTAGCGAATCATAAAGATAAAGATTTTGTAAAACATCGTAATGAAAGTGATGATAAAAGATTAAACTATTATGCTAGTGCATTTCAAAATCCAAATGGTTTTTTTGAAGAAATAGAACCATGTGATAAATCAGAAATTCTTTATAATCTTATTAATAAATTAAGAAATAAAAACATAAAAATGTATTGTTTATCAGCAATGAAATTTTCTTTTCATTTTAGAGCTAAACAAGATTTTGTTAATAAAAAATATGGTAAGGATATAGAACTGATATCTGTTGGAACTCAACAATTAAAATTAGATGGTATAAAGATAATTTCTAATATTAATAATTGTAATTTAGAGGAAATTTTATTTATAGAAGATTTAGAAGATACAGTTAGATATTTAAAAGATAATGGTATAAATGTTATTAACATAAATGAGATAAAATGAGGTGTATTTAATATGGGAATTATAATTGCAGGATTTGCTACGTGTGGTAAAAGTATATTAGGTAAAAAATATAGTAATATTAAAGATTTAGAATCAAGTCCTTATAAAAGTATAATGAGAGAAGATTTATCAGTAGAAGAACAAAAGGGAACAAAAAGAGAAATAAATCCTATGTGGCCTCAGAATTATTATGATGCTATACTTAAAGCCACAAATCAATATGATATTGTTCTTGTTCAATTAAAACCGGAACATTTTGATTACTTTGATAAACATAATATAAAATATTCTATTGTTTATCCTAATATTAACAATTGGAATGTGGTAGAAAAAAGATGTATTGAGCGGGGAAATAATGAGGCATTTATAAAAAGGTTAAAAGAGGTATTTATTCCTTATTATGAAGATTCTTTAAAACGAAATTATGAAAAATTATATATATTAAAAGATAATGAAACATTAGAAGATATTTTAAAAAAAGAAAATTTAATTTAAATTTCTAAATATTAATTTTTATACACTCCAATTAGAGTTAATGCATTATTTTCATAAAAGCTTCTCTCATCAATATTATCAATACTTTGTAATTCACAGCAATGAGACCAACTCATTTAACATACAGTGTCTGTTGTTTTGGATAAGTTATATAAAATGTTCATCATCACTAAAATTTATATTATATTTTTCTTTTGCCATTTTAATGGCATCATCAATTAATTGATTACCTGCTAAATCAGAGTAATTCAAATAGTTTTTTACATTTTTTATATTTGCCATAAATCTTTTATATGTTTTTCCGTTATCTTTGTCAGGTCTAACATTTCCAATATTTTTAATCTTGGCAATCATTCTAACTTGGGCATATCTTTCTTTGGAATCTTCTTCAACTAATAAATATCCTAAATAATGAATATCTTTAATTTCAATATTTAATTCTTCAAGATATTCTCTTTTTAGGGTCTCTTTTAAATTAGAATCGAATAATTCTGGTTTACCCCCTGTTAATTTATATTTATTATCCTCAACTCTTAAAAGAATATTTCCAGTATCTGAAAAAACAATACCATAAACTTGTCTAATATCAATATTTGGGGGTAATTCTTTTTTAAGCCAAGTAAAATTTGCCATTTATTTCACCTCGTTTTTATAATTTATTATTATATACTCATTTTCTTTGATTATCAATTTATTAGGTAACTTTTACCGTACTCACAATTGTGGAAGATATTTACAATTTATTTATTATCATATAAAATATATTTGAGGTGTATTGTTATGAAGGTTAAAAACAATTATGATGAATGCTTAACAAATTTAGCGTGCTCTATTAGAAAATATTTTGGTTTAGAATATCATCACAAATCAATAGATTATATTGATAAAATATTAGAAGAAAAACAACCTGATAATGTTATCATAATGCTTTTTGATGGAATGGGTTCAAGAATATTAGATAGAACATTAGAAAAAGATGCCTTTTTTAGAAAGAATAAATATAAAGAAATAACGACAGTTTTTCCAGCAACGACAACCGCGGCGACAACATCTATTAGAACGGGATTAAATCCTATTGAACACGGGTGGCTTGGATGGAATACCTATATAAAACCAATAGACAAAACTATAACTTTATTTTTAAACTGTGAAAAAGGAAAAGAAGAAGTATGTCCCGAATTTTTAGATGTTAAAAATAAATTAGTAAATACAACTATAGTAGATGAAATTGAAAAAGAAGGAATATACCATGCCAAAGAATTTTTCCCTTTTAAAACAGGTAATGCATTTGTTTATTCGAATTTAGATAATATGTTGGATCTTGTAATGGAAGAAACAAAAATTCCTGGCAAAAAATATTTATATGCATATGATGGTGAACCAGATCAATCTATGCATAATTATGGGCCTGATAGTGAAATTGTTAAGAGTCTTATAAAAGAAAGAGATATAAAAGTAGCTAATTTTTGTAAAAACTTAAAAAATTCTTTAGTTATAATTGTCGCAGACCATGGTCATATAAAAGTTGATAATATATTTTTAAATGATTATCCTGAACTATTAGATATGTTAGAAAGAACTACATCCATTGAAGAAAGAGCAGTTTCTTTTAAAGTAAAAAAAGAGTATTTAAACGTTTTTGCTTCTAAATTCAATGAACTTTTTGGAAATGATTTTAAAATTTATAATAAATCTGAAATATTAGAAAGCAAAATTTTTGGAGATGGAATACCAAATGAATTATTTGATGCTGCCATAGGGGACTTTATAGCTATAGCAAAATCTAATAAATGTTTAATAACTGATGGAGATGAGGTGTTATTTTCTCACCATGCTGGTTATACAGATGATGAGGTTTTCGTTCCTTTAATTATAGTAGATAAAATTGAAAATTAATTTCTATATTTAACTTCTAATAGAGATGAAATATATTTAAGTGGAGCGATTGTGGAAGATATCTACAACTTTTGCTCATAAACGATTTGATATATAAAATATCAATCTTAATATAATATATCATGTTTAATAAAATTAATCTATATTTTTGAAATCATATGATGAATAAGTTATCTTATCTCCGACAACCTCTTTTGATTTTATAATACTATAATCCATTTCTTTAATGTTATAACGTTGCTTTATTTTTACTAAATAATCTAAATTTATTTTATTATTTATTATCATTTCTAATTCAGATCCACATTTAGTTAAAAAATATACATCTAACTTTGGATTGTCGTTATTAAAATTTACAAGATAGTCTTTATATTCAACTACATTACATTTCATATTTAAAGAATCACTATTTATAAGTCCTGCTTCTTCTAGCAATATAATTTGATCAAGTGTAATTTCAAAATTATTTAGTATTTCAGTATTTGCTATAATAAATGAATTATTTCCTTTTCTTAAAACAAAATTTGATATTTTATTAAATAATTCAGCTTCTTCTTGAGAAAGGTTTGATAGTACATTAAATAATCTTTTTGAATATTTACCAGGATTTTTAATTTCTCCTGCTAAAATTTTTCCAAATACAAATTGTAAATCGTCCCTATAAATTTTACGACCTGTATCTAAAAAATTTTTTATCCAATCGTTATCTATTTCTTCTTTTATTATACTTTTATCATTTTCTAATTCATCATAAGCATAATCTGCAATTTTCATAATATTTTCTTTTTCATTATACAATCTTCTTACTTCTGAACTTATTATAGCTTTTATTTCTTCTAAATTGTTATCATTACCACTTATTGTTATTTTCCCATCAAAAAGTTCAATGTTCCCATTAAAATTACTTTCTTTTGCGGCAGTAGTAATTTTCTTTATTCTATATGCTTCTGCGTCTGCACGTTTTCTAATTTTTCTGGGTTCATATAATGTCCCAATTGCATTACTAATTATTTCAATTACTTTAGTTGCTGGCTCTGCTACACCCAAAACATCTTTTATTTCAAGACTATTCATAATAACCACACATTCCTTTCAGTTTGTTCAAGGTACACATAGTCATGAAAACAATTGTTTTTCAGACTATTCCTTCAAATAGCAATCTATAACTATCATAATTGTATCAAAAATTACGGATAGAATCTACAAATTTTCATTTTTTATGATAAAATATAACTATAAATTCTTTGGAGGTGTAGTATGGCATTTAAGAGTTATAGTTGGTCTATAGGAACGACAAGTTTTAGAACTAGTCAATTAAATTATAAAATTGAAAGACAATTACAATTATTAAAGAAATTTTGGAATGATAATCCTAATTTAGATTGGGATAATGAGACTCAAGAAAAATATTATAATTATTTAAAAGAAAATAATTTTTTATATGGTGAGGCTAGGATTCCCGATAAGGATGCTAGAGAAAAAACATCAGGTTTAGTCGACATTGGTGTATTAACAAGTGATAGAAAATTAACTGAAGTAGGTTCTAACATTGAACAACTATTATATAAAACAATGAACAAAGATAATATTTTTATGATATCTGAAGATAGTTATAAATATTTATTACAATTTTTAAAACTTCAAATTAATAATGCTAATGAAGGTATAAAAATAAAACCTTTTATTGCTCTTATATATTTAATAGAAAAATTAGATTACTTATCATATGATGAATTTACTTATTTGCTTCCTCTTTGCAAAAATAAATATGATGTTAGAAAAATGGTCCAAACAATAAAAAATACGGCAAGAGTAGAATTTTCTGTTGATGATATTATAAAGAAAAAAATACTTGATATGAATAATTATATCCAAGCATTAAATTATTTTAATAGAGATTGTCCTGTAACGGAAAAAACATTTGAAAAAGTAGGTTTAAATAGAAAAAGTAAAATTTATGATAGACCTTATAATGCAGTTTATCATACTTTAGTTGATTTAGTGTTTAATTTAAAGAATAATAATTTTAGTGAAAGACTTCCTAAGTATCAAGAATTATTTGATAAATGTAAAAAAATATCTGGTAAAGCTAAAATGTTATGGCAAACCTATTTATTTATGGATGTTAAAATTAATAAAATAGATGAAGAATTTGATAAAAAGTTTAAAACATTAGATATTAGTTTACCTAATAATATTAGTGATTTTAAAAAAGAATTTTTTTTGAAAATGCATTTATTTAAATGGAAAGTAAATTTAAGAGAATATTTTGATTTAAATAAGCGATATTTTTCATTAACAGATATAATAAGATTTGAAGATGAAAAAATAGAATTAGATATGTTGCCTAAATATTATTTTAAAGATATTATTGATGAGTTATTAAACGAAGATTTACTTGATAATGAACAATATTTAAAACAATTTTATTCGGATATTCCTATAGAAAATATTTCTAAATTATATAAAATTGATATAACTAATATTGTTAATAATATTAATACTGACTTAGGAATAAATTTAACACCAGAAAATGTAAATTCTTATATTAAAGATGAAAAACTTAAAAATTTCAATGACTTAATTGATTATAAATTTAAAAATGAAGATTTAATTAGAATATTAGAACAAATAAAAGATAGAGATGATGAAGAACTAAATTCATACATAACAGATAATGCCGATATTCCAACTATTTTTGAATATATACTTGGTATAGCATGGTATAGAATCAGTGGTAAAAAAGGTAATATTTTAGATTTTATGAATTTAAGTTTAGATGCAGATTTTTTGCCTAAGACTCATGCAGGTGGTGGAATGGCTGATATTGTTTATAAATATGAAAATAATTCATATCCTAAACATGATTTATTAATTGAAGCAACTTTATCTGAATCAACTGGACAAAGAGTTATGGAAATGGAACCTGTATCTAGACATCTTGGTGAAAATATAAAGCTTACAAATAATTTGAATGACTATGCTTTATTCGTTGCTTCTAATTTAGAAGAAAGAGTAATATTGGATTTTAGAAATATGAAAACTAGATTCTATCCAAAAGGCAATGGTGAGTTTATAAAAGGATTAAAAATTATCCCTATTGATATAAATGTATTAATGAAAATATTAGAAAACAATATAACTTATAATGAAATATACAATTGGTTTGATAAAGCTTATAAATCAACTATTCCAGATCCAATTTGGTATAATGAAGAAATATTAAAAAATATATAAAAGATAGGTGTTGAGTATCTATCTTTTTTTTGCTATAATGTTATTAGAAAATACGATGCCGAAAATGGAAATGGAGATATAAATATATGAAAACTATTTCAATAAATAACAGAAGATATATTGGTAGTAAAGCAAGAATGATTGATTTTATTAATGAAACCATGAAAAAAGAAAAAATTGAGTTTTCTTCATTTTTGGATTTATTTGGTGGAACAGGTATAGTTGGAAATTTTTTTAATGACCAAAAAACCAAAATCTATGTTAATGATTTGTTAAAGTCTAATTACTTATCGTATTTAGCCTGGTTTGGAAATGAAAAAATAGATAAAAATAAAATAAAAACTTTTATAAATAAATATAATTCACTTTCTAATTTAGAAGAAAATTATTTTTCAATTAATTTTAGTGATACCTATTTTAGCAAAGATAATTGTAAAAAAATTGGTTATATAAGAGAAGATATTGAAGCAAATTATCTTTCTAATAATTTAAATACTAGAGAAAGAGCTATTCTTATAACATCTCTATTATATGCTATGGATAAAATTGCCAATACAGTTGGGCATTATGATGCTTATAGAAAAAATGGAAATTTAGATAAAAAATTAGAATTGTGTATGCTTGATTTAAAATCCAATACTAATAATAAAAATAATAAAGTCTTTAATGAAGATTCTAATGAACTTGTAAAAATTATAAAGGCAGATGTTGTTTATATTGATCCACCATATAATTCAAGACAATATTCTGATGCCTATCATTTATTAGAAAATGTTGCAATGTGGGAAAAAAATGAAGTTCAAGGGGTTGCCAAAAAAATGGAAAGAAACGGTATTAAAAGTAAATATTGTTCTGTATCAGCTCCGCTTGCTTTTAAAGATTTAATTGATAACATCGAGGCTAAATACATAATTGTTTCATATAACAATATGGGAACAAAGGGAGCAGGAAGGTCCCAAGCTAAAATTAGTGATGACGATATTATGAATACTTTAAGATTGAAAGGAAAAGTAAAAGTATATGAAACTGATTTTAATCAGTTTAATACAGGAAAAACCCATATTGATAATCATAAAGAAAGATTATTTATATGTAAAGTTGGAAAAAGTACAAAGAAAAAAACTAGCCATCTAGAACCAATTATTGATAAAGTAAAATCTCCATTAAATTATACAGGTGGGAAATATAAACTATTAAATCAAATAATACCTATATTTCCTAGTAATCTAGACTTATTTGTAGATTTATTCTCTGGGGGATCTAATGTTGGAGTTAATGTTAATGCCAAAAGAATAGTATGTGTAGACAAACAAGAAGAGATTATTAGAGTTATGGAATTGTTTAAAAAATATGAAGATGGTTTTATTATAAGTTCTTTAGAAAAAATTATTGATAAATATAATCTAAGTAATTCTTTATTAAATGGATATGAAGCATATAATTGTACTAGTAATAAGGGCTTAGGAACATATAATAAATCAAAATATTTAGAATTGAGAAAAGATTATAATAATATGAAAAATAATTCTACAGAAAAAGATTTATTATTTTTAACACTAGTAATTTATGGATTTAATAATCAAATTAGATTTAATTCTAATGGTGAATTTAATATTCCGGTTGGAAAAAGAGATTTTAATAATTCTTTAAGAAAAAATTTAAAAAATTTTATAACAAAATTGAAATCAAAAAATATCGAATTTATTAATTCTGATTTTAGAGAATTTGCAATTGAAACAACTAATAACACTTTAGTATATTGTGATCCTCCTTATTTTTTAGGAACAGCAAGTTATAACGAAAATGGTGGATGGACAGAACAAGATGAAATAGATTTATTAAACTATTTAGCTATTTTAGATAGTAAAGGTATAAAATTTGCCTTATCAAATGTAATTGAACATAAAGGGAATAAAAATATTATACTTGAAGCTTGGATTAAAGAACATAAATATAATGTTCATATAATTGAATGTGATTATAATAATTCTAATTATCATAAACAACAAGGGAATATTACAAAAACAACAGAAGTTTTAGTAACAAATTATTAATAAAATAAAAGATGGTATAAGTAATTTTTTACTAGGATATTTAAAAAGGTGATGAAAGAGAAAGTTATCGTGATACATTGCTTGAAACGTTATTCCAAAGATTATTTACTGTATTTGATGAAAGTTTTTCAAAAAGAAATTTAATAAATAAAATAAATTTTTAAAATATATTGTAAAATTATAATTTTGTATAGATAAATGTTTTTAAATATGATATGATAATAGGCATTGATGGAGGTTTTGGATGCACTGTATTGAAAATAATGATATAGAATTAAGTAAAAAAATAGATGAGGTTTATAAAGAAATACTGTCAAATAGTCTTTATATTATAGGGTGTAATAATCCTAGAGAACTTAATAAAGAGGATATTAAGGTCTTTTTTCAAGCATTGAATAGATTATACGAATTAGAAGAGGAATATAGTCAAAGTTTTAATAATAGACAATCTTTAGGTAATAAGATTTCAGACTTAGCCTCTCACTTAATAATTTTAGCTAATCGTGTTAAAAGTAAAATTGAATATGATGCAGATGAATATAAAGCATCTAAAGAGTTATTTATTAGAGATTTTGAAAAAATAATGTATATTTTATTTAATGCTCAAAATTCATCTGATTTTGCTTTAAAGAAAATATATGCTAGTGGAATAGGTTCTTTTGAAATAAAGCATGGTACAAGAGAAACTGAACAAATTTGTGGAACAGTTTATATAATTGGAGACTCTAATGCTTTAGCAGAACTTGAAGATGAAAAAGTATATTGGGAAAGTGATATAAAGAGTTTTACTACTAAAATATTAGAAAGTAAAAAATCATTAATTATAGCATCTAATTACTACTTTGAAACCAATTTACTTCCATCTACTAATGATTCTTGCTTAGAAATAAATGGTAATAGTACAATTTACTGTTATTTGAAAAATGATATTATGAGAAAAATAGTTAGTAGATTATTATCGTATGCGCAAGAAAATGGAAATCATATAAATGATATTCCAGAAAAAGAAATTTTAAGTAATATTTCAGTTAATCAAAAAAAATTAAAAAGATAAACCAATAATATATAATATCTTCAAAAAATATTTATAAAATCTTCTATAGTTTTATTATAATATTGTATAAATTTTTGTTGTCCTAATTTATGCCAAGTTAATTGATAATTGCTTTCACAAAACATACATTTATCTTTGCCACTAATAAAAAGACTAAATCTATTTTTTTCTGATTTTGATATTTTAGTGGTTTTATTTTTAATTTTTTCAAATTTATATTCTTTATATTTACATTTGCTACAATCTCTTAATAAAATCTCTTTTTTTAATCGTTTACAATATAAAGTGTGAGATAATTTTTGCTTTAAAAACACACATTTTTAATTATTTTTTGCTACGTAAAAGTAAAAAAATATTGGAGCGATTGGTAAAGTTATTCCAAACTTTATATCATCTAATACATTAATATCAATTTACAATACTATTTTATTATAGATTAATTATTTAATGTAATAGGAAAGTTACTTGAAAATTTGCCATTTTTTTGATAGAATACAAATCCGTTAGATGTACTTTGTGATAGTACTATTTGATTATGTGGGGGAAATAAAATGGAAAACAAAAAGGTTACAACTGAATTAGAGCAAAAAGCCGAAAAATTAAAGCAAGTGTTTAAAGATTTTACTATAGAGCAAAAAGAGTTGTTATTATATAGAATAATCACTGAAATAGGAAAGATAGAAGATAATTCTAAAGGATTTAATAGTTTTTATTATAATAAAAATATAAGTTCGGAGGAATTATTATGTTTAATAAAAGCTGCTGATATAGGCTATTTAAAACCTTTAGTAGTATATTCCATGCGTGATTATCGTTTAAAATATCAAGAAATTTATAAAGAATCATTAATTTGTTACAACAATATTTTGAAAAATTATAAAATATTGGCTCAAGAACTTAAAATAAATTCATCTTTAGATTTATCCCATTTTTTAACTTATTTGTTATGGAATGGCTATTTTTCGGTAAATAAAAAGCATTCTTATAAATTACAAGATAGATTAATGTTGCCGGGAATGTATTCTTTTGATGTCATAAAAGGGGGAGGCGTTTGTTTAGCGTATGCTGAACTTTTACATAATTATTTATCAACATGTGAAAAAAATTCAGCAATATTAAATTGTAAGGTGCCAACAGAGAAAAATGCTATTAGTTGTGATTATCGACCTAAAATAGAAAGAGATATAAAAAGTAATATAAGTAGTAAAGTTTTGAGTAGTTTTATGATATTTTTTCTAGGTGGATTAATTAATAAAGTTGGAAATCATTCTATAACCTTAATTGAAGAAAATGGAAAGATATATGCCTATGACCCAACGAATATATATGCCCTAAACATTAAAGATTCTCAAACGGCATCTATTATAAATGGAAAGGGAGAATTTCAAATAAAACCTTTAATGACTTTTATGTTAGATCCTTGTTCTGATCCTAACCATATATTTGACAAATTATTGCTAGGAGACATTAAACCAGCATTTTCTAGAAAAGATTTTATTTTTAGTTTTGAAAATTTAATGGAATTAATAAATGATAATATCAGTTTATTAGATGATGCTTATAATAATATTCACGATGATTTAAAATATATTGATAAGCAAACAAATGAAATTGGTGGAAACTATAAAGTATTAAAAAGAATTAAAAAAAATAATACGGAACTTGACTGTACCCCAAAAATTTAGACAATAATAAAAAATGTAAGAAGTATAACTATTAAAGGTTATGCTTTTTATTGATGTTTTTTATAATGGAGCAATTGTGGAAGATATCTACAACTTTCACTCATAACGATTTAATATATAGTAAATCAATCAATTTTATTTTTAACATATAATATATATTTTTACCAGAACCTGTTTGTATTAAAATATTGTCATCAATCATTTTGTTTAAAATATCATTTGCTCTTGTTTTAGAAACTTCTAACAAAGCTTCAACTGTTAATCTATTTATTTTATTATTTTTCTTTAAGTATTTTACTATTTGCTCTTCCTGTGTTAAATTTGGTGGCAACAATTGTATATAGTCATCAACATCAATATAATTTACATTAAATAATGTTACTTTAAAGGCATTATCAGAATCTAATATTAAAGGTTTCTTTTCATATTCTTGATAGGATTCTAAAATTCTTCCTATTCCTGTCCCAAAACTTTCAACATATCTTAATCTATAAAAAATATTATCAATGTATTCGACCACTTTTCGACCACATATTATTTTTGCATTAAAAAATCGAACTAAAAAGTTCGACTAAAATACAAAATGGAGCAGATAGCGGGAATCGAACCCGTAACCTAAGCTTGGGAAGCTTATATTTTACCATTAAACTATATCTGCATCTAAAGATATTATACTACAAAATCATTTTATGGTATACTTAAAATAGGTGATAAATGATGGAATATAATTTAGAAGTTCTAAATTTAGTAAAAAAATATCCTGATTTTAAATTAGATAGTGTTAATATAAAATTACCTAAAGGGAAGATTATTGGTTTAATTGGCGAAAATGGAAGTGGGAAAACCACAACGATTAAAGCAATATTAAATTTAATGAATTATGATAAAGGTAATATTAAAATATTTGGAAAAGATAGTAGAAGTTTAATTAAAGAAGAAAGAGAACAAATAGGTATAGTTTTATCTGATAGTTTCTTTTCTCCTATTTTAAATGTTAATGATATTAATAAATTAATGAAAGATTTTTATCATAATTGGAATGAAAAATTATATTATGAAATGATTAAAGAATTTAAAATACCTTGTAATAAACCTTTAAAAGAATTTTCAAGTGGGATGAAAATGAAAATTAAAGTATTATGTGCAATAGCTCATGAACCTAAATTATTAATTTTAGATGAACCCACTAATGGATTAGATCCTATATTTCGTTATGAAATAATTGAGTTATTTAATAATTTTGTTAGTAATGGAGAAAATTCTATTTTAATGACTACCCATATAACTAGTGATTTAGAACATTTAACTGATGAAGTAATATTTATTGATGATGGTCATATTATTTTAGATGTTTCAAAAGAGGTAATTGATAATGAATATGGAATTTTAGAATTACCTGAAGAAAAATTTATTAAAATAAAAAAAGAAGATTATTTTAAAAGTTTAAAATATAAAGATGAATATTTAGTTTTAGTAAATTCCAAAGATGAATTTCTAAAAAAATATTCTAAAATGATTTTAAGAAAACCAATTTTAGAAGAATTAATGTTAATGCTAGTGAAAGGAGAATAAGCATGAATATAATAAAAGGATTATTATTAAAAGATTTATATGTTTTTAGAAACTTTAAAGGTAATATAATATTTAGTGTCTTTATGTTTATATTTTTAATATTTATTGGTTCATTAAGAATGGATATGTTTACAATTGGTTCTATTTTATTCTTAATCTTTTTTGGGATGAATAGTATTTCTTCTTTCTCTTATGATGAAAATGCGGATTCGGATAAATATTTGTTATCATTACCCATTACGAGAAAAGAAGTTGTTTTATCTAAGTATTTATTTGTCTTTTTAGATTCTTTTATATCCCTTATAGTAGGCATGTTAGTTAGTTTATTTATTACTATTTTAGTTAGGGGTAGCGTAGATAATATAGGCACTTCTTTAAGAATATGTCTTATAGTATTTACAAGTACTTCTTTCTTAATGTGCTCCAATGTGCCTTGTATTTATAAATGGGGCGTTGAAAAAGGGAGAATGCAATCGGTTATAATTCCGGCGTTATTTGTTTTTGTTCTAGGGATGCTTGGTTCCTTATTATTAGTGTTATTCCCAGGATTATATTTAAATGTTAATTTAGAATATTTATTTCAAATATCTTCCTTTATTTGTCTTATTTTAAATATTATATTTTATAGTGTTTCTTATTTAATTTCTTATAAAATATATCTTAAAAAGGAAATCTAAAAAATACTAATTATTAAAAAATATCCAAAATAAAACTTCTCAAAAACGAGAAGTTTAAATTATTTGTTTAATTATTATTTGTTTGTAAGCATTCTTTTTATTGATAAGTATATACCAACTGCACTTATTATAACCATACTTAATATAAAGTATATAATATCGCCAGTTTTAGGATTATTAAGATTAGAAGAACTTATTTTTCTATCTACATATCCAACAGCATAAACAGAAAACTTATCACTACTAAATGTTATTGTTTTTCCATCTTCACTTACTTTAGAGTCTAATTTTTCAATGCTGCCATCATGTTCTCTTAATACATAATATTCTCTATAATAACCACTTTCAACTGCTGGAGCAGGTGGAATAGTTAATGCTAACTCAATTTTATCTTTTAAATTAGTTATTGGATAATCTTGATTATTTGATTGAAGATTAATTTTAATATCGACATAATCCAAAATCATACCACCTTGAATTACAGCTTTAAATGAATTTTGAGAATTTTCACTTACAGGAGCTTTTTCTCCTTTAATTACTACATTGGCTCCATTTGCTAATTTATCTTTTAAATTTTCGTCACTAGCAATTGTATCTTTAATTACATCTTCATATTTACTACTAGGAATTGATAAACTTTGACTGACAATTTCTTGTTTAAATTCCACTACTTCTTTAGAAGTACTAGAATTATTAGATGTACTTGTACTAGTACTAGGAGTGTTATTAATAACTTTACTATCAAAGATATAACTATTAAACAAACTTGTATTAGATACTTCTAAACTTTTATTAGAAATGGTTAGGGAAGTAGTTTTTACTGTATAATCTTTTCCGAGAACTCCATATGTTCCATCATTTAAAATGCCTGTAGTATTTATTTTATATGTTGCTTTTAAAATTTCGTTGCCATTGTCGGCAGCTTTTAAACGAGCTACAATATTATATCCATTTATGTTATCAGTATTTTTTTCTAACCATACTGTAACATTATAATATTGTTGAGAATAATTATTAGGATTTGCTTTTATTTCATCAGAAGTTACAGTAGCAGTATATAAATCATTTTTATTAGCATCTTGGGCTTTAATTACTAAAGTTAGATTTTGTTCCTTAACACGATCTAGCAAATTCTTTTCTACTTTTACTTCGTTAGTTATTAAATCATCTCCATAACTAAGTTCAATAGTAGCAGTATTATTTGTATTTTCATAACAATTTGCATAACCTATATTACTTGTAGTTAAAGTAGTATCAGTATCTACTGTTACATTAGGCTTTCCACAATTCTTTCCACCTTCAAGGCCTCCTGAAATGCTAGGTTCTTCTGCAAATACATTAGGACTATAAGCCATTATTGTTAAAATTAAGACTACAAAAGTAAATTTTAAAAATTTTTTCATTTTATTCATCTCCTATTTAATATATTACTACTTATAAATAATTGGTGTCAAACAATTTTTATTTAAGATTTAAAAAACAGAAAATTGAAGATTATAGTATTATATTAGATGAGGTAATAATTTTAAAATAAGGTTTATTTAATACTTTGGCTTTTTATTTGATATTTTTTTCTTTGCTTCTATTTAGAATATAGTCTATAGAATAATTAGTTAATTTTGATAATCCTATTAAAGGATCAATTTTAATTAAAGATATTCCAATCTCAAAATTGCTTAATGTTGTTTGAGCAATATTAAGTTTGTTTGCAAGTTCATCTTGGGTTAAATTTAAACTTAATCTAATATTTTTAATTTTTAAACCTATATCCTTTAAATTAATATTTGTTTTTTCTTTTATAACTTTTTTGTATTTTGATAAATTTAGCATATAATCAATATTAACTTGATAAAAGTTTGCTAATTCAATTATTCTTTTTGTTGGAATAGGAGATTTATTATGTTCCCATTCTGAATAGGTGCTTTTTGCAACATTTAAAAATTTTGCAACGTTTATTTGTTTTAAATCTTTTTCTTCTCTTAATTCTTCGAGTCTATTATTAATCATATATATCACGTCAATTTCCACAATATATTGTCCCATTTTATAAATTGTTATTGCAAAAAGTTCGTCAAATATGGTAAAATGAGTATAATTACAATGTAAATAAAAAAGGAGATCAATTTATTGATTAAACATTTTATATTAATGAATTAAAAAAATAATAAATAATTATGAAAGGAAAAAAATTATGACTAGACAAGAATTTTTAGAAGAAATAACAACTAATTTTACGGAACTATATGTTGATACATTTACTTTAAGGTATTTAGATATTTTAAAATTAGAAGAGGACAAATTTGAGAGTGAATTTGCGAGGTCACTTCCTATACTTCAAAAAAGTTAAAAGAAAGATTTGCTAAGAAAATAGAAAAAATAAAAGTAGTTCATTATAAATAAATAAAATAGAAGATGGCATATTTTAAAATAGTATAGTATAATTAAGTAAATTAATTGTCATTTGTAGGTGAGTTTATGAAAAAGAAATTATTAACAGTTTTATTATTGATAATTCTATTACTTGGATTTACTGGTTGTGGAAAAAAAGAACAGCTAAAAATTTCAAATGAAACTAAAGAAAAAAATTATGAGTTAAAGCAAATTAATAGTGATTGTAATTTAGAAAATATAACTTTTTTAAATAAAGATGTAATTGTGGCTGAAGGAAAAGTATATTTATATGCCGATAAAAAATATAGTGAAACAGATACTCATTGTAAAAATGCCGTAACTGATAATCCTAATGATAATTTTGTTTATTTAGATAATGCCCATAGCAGTAATTATAATCATCCTGAATCTTTTACAACCGATGGTAATGATTTTTATTATTTTGATTATGATTTAAACTTAAAAAAACAATCAGATATTAGTAATGTTTCTAATATTTTAAAGAATTATAGAGATAATTCCTTTTATTACTATAGTAATGGATTAGAAGTTACTGATAAAAAGATAAAGTATGAGTATGCTACTGAAAAAGATACTTATGTAAATACTCCTTCGGATGAAAAAATATTATATGCAATAGATTATATAAATGGACGAGGACCATTTATTATAACTGAAAATAATGCTTATACTTTAGGAGTTGATAAAAATGATAAATGTCATGAATATGAAGATGTAGAATGCACTTATGTATTAAAGAAAACTGATATTTTTGATGATTTATTTAAGGATTTTAAAAATGAAATAGTTTATTTAAGTAGAGATTATTTAGCTACTAAGGATAACAAAATGTATAAAATATCATTTAAATTACAATAGATATTAAATGCTAGAGGTGAGTTTATGAAAAAGAAAATATTAACAGTTTTATTATTGATAATTTTATTAGTAGGGGTAACGGGATGCAATAATAAAGAAGATAAAAAAGAAGAAACTCCAAAAATAAAATTAACGGATAATTTAGAAGTAGAAGTAAATAGTGAAGTAAGTTTATTATCATTTATAAGTGATAATAAAGATTTAGAAATAATTAGTGAAGATACTAAAGTAGATACTAGTATTTTAGGAGAAAAAGAATTAGTAGTTAAATATAAAGAAGAAGGTAAAGAAAAAGAATATAAATTTACTATTAATATAAAAGATAGTACTAATCCAGTTATTGAATTTAAAAAAGAATTAAGTACAACAGTAGGAGCCAAAATAGATTTATTAAAAGGTGTTAAAGTAACCGATAATTCTAAAGAAGAGATAAAGGTTACTGTTGAAGGGAAATATGATTTTAATAAAGAAGGAACTTATACTTTAAAATATGTGGCTACTGATAGTAGTAATAATAAAGCTGAAGAAGAATTTACTTTAAAAGTAAATAAAAAAGAAGAAAAGAAAACAACAACAACTAATACCTCAAGCAATAATAGCAATACAAAACCAAACAATAGTAATGATTTAAATAATACAGCAAGCAGTAGTAGTAATACTACTACAAGCAATAATACTTCTAATGAAAATGAAAAAAAATCTTGTAAAAAAACTTGTAAGAGTAATCAAACACTCATAAATCCAGATTCTGAAGATTGTTATTGTAAAGATAATGATGTAACAACGCCGTTAAATAAAGATGAGTTTAATAAACATTTTAATAGTTTGGGTTATACGATAAGTGATAAAGAAGAAGCTAAATATGAAACGGATACTTATTTAGTAGCTTCAAAAAGCGATGTTCCTTTTAAAATAGAATATTATGAATTTAAAAGTGATGTTGAAGCTAAAGAAGTATATAAAAAATATAAAGACAGCATTGCTGACTATATAACAACCTCTTCTAAAAATCAAGAAACAAAAGGACAAGTATTTGCAAGAATAGTAGCGGTTTCTACAGACGAATATATTGTTATGTCTCAAGTAAAAAACACTTTAATCTTTATTGCAGGTACTAATGAATATAAAAATATCATTGATACCTTACTTAAAGATATTAAGTATCTATAATTAATATTACTATATAATTCAAAGAAATATTACATTTATCAGCAAGGGATTGTTGAGTTAATTTTTTACTTGTTCTAAATTCTTTATAAATATGTCAAGTTTTACGGTTGTAGCCGTAAAAAAATGATTTTTTGCTTTTTTTACGGTTGGAGAATTTTTTTAAAATCTGCGAGTAAAATAAAAAAAGAACTATCTTTATCTGGATAATTCCCTTACTTGACCTTGGAGGAGCCGGCCGGATTCGAACCGGCGATCAGGGTGTTGCAGACCCACGCCTTAGCCACTTGGCTACGGCTCCATCAAATAACATTAATATTTTACCTTAAAATAATAGGCATGTCAATTAAGTTATTAAATTTTATGTGGGTTATATTTTAATATGAATATTAACTTGATTAATAAATAAAAGATAAGTATAATCATGAGTGAGGTGTTTTATGAAAGTATATATAGTAAGACATGGAGAGACAGATTGGAATAAAGAGGGAAGAAGACAAGGGTCTATAGATATTCCTTTAAATGAAAAAGGAATTGAACAAGCAAATATCTTAAAAGATAAATTAAAAGATATAAAATTTGATTTATGTATATCTTCTCCTTTAAAAAGAGCATACAAGACAGCAGAAATTATATATGGTAAAGATAACATTATAACCAATGATTTATTAAAAGAAAGATATTTAGGAGAATTTGAAGGAACTACTATTGGAGATGGTAAATATGATTTTTACTATTATATGAATTACAAGATAAATGCCAGTGATCATGGGGTAGAGCCTTTTCAAGATTTACTTAAAAGATGTCATATATTTTTAGAAGATTTAAAAAAGAATTATAGTAATTATGAAAATATTTTAATTGTTACCCATGGTTTTTGTGGAAAATGTTTATATTATAATTTAGTAGGATATAATGAAGATACAGATTTTAGTGGTTTTAAATTAGAAAATTGTGAATATTTTGAATATGAAATAAAATAAGGACTATTATTAAATAATCCTTATTTTTAAATTTAAATTATTATCCTAACCAAAGTATTTCTAAAACCATTAAAATACTGGTTATGAAACTGGTAAGAGAAATTATTAGAGTCATGGTAAAGCCATTTTCTTTAACTAATACTCTTTTCTTTCCTTTATCATATTCTAAATTTTTATTATCGTAAACAACTTTACCATATTCATCAACATGACCTAGATAATTACCATTTGAATCATAGACGTTACCTACTTCATCAGTAATAACATCATCTTGGTTGTTTTGATATTCTTCGTTTTGGAGTTCACTAACTTCATTTGCTCGTGCTTCTTTATCTTGGATTGGTTCTCTATTCTTTAAATTGGTAACTCTTTCTTCTAATTTTTGTAAGTAATCATATTCCGAATTATTAATACCTAAGTAAGTATTATCTTCGGTACTTAAACGGAAATTACCACGATTATTAAAATTATCTTGGGTTTTAGATACTAAAGTATTTTTTAGTTTGCCCTTTAGAGTAACTTCTAAAATTATGGGCTCAATTAATTCTTTTTTTAAAGTTTCATTATAATTCATAACCTTACTAATATGGGTTATGGTATTTTCATTTTCTTTATAACCTAGTTTTACTTCACAATATTTTTCGCCAAGAGATACATCTTTAATATTGAAACTAATCATGGCTTTTAAATCTGGCTTTTTATTATTCTCTAAATTTTCTAATATTTTATTTTTTAAATCGATTATTTCTTGTAAGTCTAACTCACCAATTCCTTCATTTAAAAGTTGATTTTTTTCTTCCTCGGTTAAATCGGTACTATTTAAGAATTGTTTTAAAGATTCAAAGTCTTTTATAGCTCCACTTTCAACCATTTGCTTAAGTAGATTTTTATAGTTATCAAATTTATTATCTTCTTTAAATAAATCACTTCTAATTTTTTTAAGTTCTTCTAAAACATATTCTAATTCTTCGGCAGTGGCTTTAGTTAAAGCATTACCTTCTTTTTTATATATTTCATATTCGCCATTTTGAATTTGAATTTCATAGGTATTACCCTTTTCATCTTTAATATTAACACTTTCCATAAATAGTCTCCTAGGATAATTGTACTAAATATTTATATTTTAGACAATATTAGAGAGATTTTCTTTTACTAATTATTAACATTGGATTTAGACTTGTAAAATAAAAATAATCAGTTATAATCTAATTTAAATGATTTTTATGTGTTTGCAACCGTATTTTGACAAAAAGATACCGAAAGTTGGTGGTTGCTATTCTCATTTTTTATTAAAATGGTGCGTGAGGTGAGGAAAATTGAGTTTTGGAGAAAAATTGGCTAGTTTAAGAAAAGAACATAATATGAGTCAAGAAGAAATGGCTCACAAGTTAAATGTTTCAAGACAAGCAGTATCGAAATGGGAAAGTAATGTATCATACCCCGAAACTGATAAAATTGTGGCTATTTGTAAATTATTTAACTTTAGTATGGATGAGTTAATTGGTTTAAAAGAAGGGGGAAGTTTTAAAGAAAGTAAAATTAAAAATGCTTTTAATAATATTTTTGATAATTTTCTAAAAGGTATTAAGATGTTTTCACTTATGACTTTTACCCAAAAGTTAAAGTGTCTTATGGAGATTATCTTTTATGCTCTTTGTTTAATTTTCTTGTATTTTGGTTTAAGGGTAATACTAACATATATTTTAAATGATATATTTTCATTTATACCGATGGATATAATGGCATCTTTAATTAATATCTTTGAAGGACTTTTTACTTTTGGGTATTTAGTTTTGGCTATTTATTTAATTATGAAAATTTATAAGATAAGATATTTAGATTATTATGAGAATATTAAAGATGATGATAAAACTGAAATTAAAGTAAATAATAAAGAAAATAAAAAAATAGATATTAAAGAAGAAAAAATAATTATGCGAGATTCTTCCGTTAATCCCTTCTTATGGCTTAAAAAATTATTTATTTTATTAGTTAAATTTTTGGTAGGGTTATGGAGTATTCCTATCATTATTGGTTTAGTTCTTTTAATAACTGTTGCCATCTTTATATTATATTATTTAAAAAATGGTTTAGTTTTACTTTATGTTTTATTAGGGGTTATAAGTATAATAATTATTACTTATTTAGTTATAGAGATAATATTTCGATTTATCTTTAATATGAAACATAACGCTAAAAGATATTTAATAACATTTACTGTTGGTCTTATTCTTGGGGGTGTAAGTTTAGGCTTGTTTTTAGGAGAAGTATCCCAATATAAGGTAACAAATGTTACCAGATTAGAAGAATTAGATAATGAAATGACTATTCCGATGCAAGATAATTTAGCGATTGAGCATTTAAATAACTCGGTAATTTTATTTGAAGATCGAGAGGATATCAAAATAGAATACTATGTATTTAATAAAGATATAATTAATACTTATCCATCTTCTTGGAGTGACTTTGGCTATTTTGATAGAGAAAGAAGTTTTTATGTTATTGGGTATGGAGTGGAATATGAAGATTTAAGTGTGAGTAGCTTAATTAAGGCAACTTTAGATATGATTAGAAATAAAGAAATATATGTCTATAAAGAAAGTGTTAGAATAGTTATCCATATAAGTAAAGACAATTATAATAAAATAAAAGAAAATAATAGTATTATTGAAAAATGGTCTTAAAAAAGACCTTTTTTCTTGGAATAAAGAAACATTATATTTTTAAAATATACTCTTTGAGATATTGACTAATGGCATTATTTGAGATATCATTTAAATGTAACATACCAAGTAGCGACATTAATAATATGGTATATAAAATAAAATTGTATGCCATATTATTAATGATAGTATATTCGGTATTTGAAACAAAATGAAGGAGTAGTATAATGGTCGAGGATAATATTTTAAATAACAATAATAAGGATAGAAAGAAAATAATAAAAAGAAGTATACTTAGTTTAGTAGCGTTAATTTTGGCAATCGGGGGGGGGTTACTTACGCCTACTTTACCCTAGGGGTACAAAATAATTTTGAAGATACAGATATAACAATTCATACCGGAAAAAGAAATAGTATAACATTAAGTGGAGGAGTATCAAATTATAAAATTCATTTAGATGTTTCGGATATGGCTCAAAATAAAGTAAATAATGTTTATTATGGAACAACTGATGAAAGTAAAAACTATGAAACAGATAAAGAATCAGGAACAATAACTTTAGGAGATATTCAAACTCAAGATACTTTAGTAGATGATTATGTATGTAGTGCTACAATAAATATAGGATTAGATGGAGATATGAAACCTGAATTAAAAACTAATGATTTAGTATTAGTTATAATTCAAGGGAATAAAGAAAGTGAATATGACTTATCAGAAATTAATACATCTCCAACTTTTTCGTTTGCTTTAAATAACATAGAACCAATTAAAGCCTATCTTAAATTTACTAATCAAGAAACAGACCAAAGTGGTTTAGCCGGTAAAACCTTAAATGTAACTATTAGCATTACTGATTTTGTGTGTGAAGTAGATAAAAGTGTTCTTGCTACATTACAAAAAACAACCGATTCAGACCATTTAAAGACAGTAGCGGATAATGATGAACTAATAAGATATGTAGGAACATATGAAGAAGTAAAGAATAACTACATATGTTTTGGAACAACAGAAAAAGATACATGCACCAGTGATAAAGATACCTATATGTATAGAATAATAGGAATAACAACAGATAATGTAAATACTGAATTAGGTTTAGTACCGGACCAATTAAAAATAATCAAGGCAACGCCATCAAATACAAGTCAAGTATGGCATAGCAGTAATAGTGATGTTATATGGGATTCAGCAGATGTTCAAAAGATATATTTAAATGCAACATTTTTTAAAACAATAACAGATATAACTACAAAAGTAGAGACACATAATTGGAGTGAATTAATAAGTAATCCACAATGGTACATAGCAGATAATAATGTAGGTTCATGGATATTAACAACAGAAAAAAACAAAACAACATTATCAGCAAATCATAAAGTAGGATTAATGTATGCGAGTGATTATTACAATGGATGTAATAAAAGTTTAAATACCAGTTGTTGGTTATATGTAAAAAATGGAATAAGTGCAAGTTCATCATTAAGTGGAAATGCATTATATGAATGGACCATGAGTAGGTATGGCAACGCCCTCGGCAATTGCTATGCGTGGTCTGTGCTTTCGGGCGGCACCTTGAACGGCACCTATTATGTGGACAGTTCTTATGCGGTTCGTCCAGTCTTCTATCTAATACCAGATGTAACCTTAACTGGAGAAGGAACAGAAACAAATCCATTTGTAATAAGTGAGGGATAGTATATGAATGATAATATAAATAATAAAAGAAATATAATAATAGCCACTACAGCAATAGTACTTGCATTAATACTTGCAGTAATTGGAGTATCTTATGCTTTCTTTTCATTACAAGTAAATGGAGAAGATACTACTACTAAAATAGAAATATCTACTGGTGAAGCAGGAGGTATAACCTTATCAGGTAAAGTAGAGAACTTTCATATATCTGTAGATGCTAAAGATATGGCATATAAAAACTTAGGAGATTATTATGCTACTGATAATCAAGATAAGAATTATGCAGATAGTAAAGAAGAAGGAATAAAAGATTTAGGAAGAATAGATATAAATGGAATATTATCCGAAACTCAAACTTGTAGTGCCACAATTAAATTAGAATTTACTACTAGTATAAAAGACCAAATACAAGAAGGAGATTTTACCTTAGGACTAATATATGGAGAAGAAGAACAAGAAATAGATTTAAAAAATATATCTACTTCTGGCACTACTATAAAATTTAAATTGGATGGACAAACAGCAACTCCTACATATATAAAAGCCTATTTAAAATTAAATAATGCTGATAGAGACCAATCATACTTAGCAGACCAAGAAATGAAAGTAAAGATAAGTGTAGATAGTTTTGTATGTAAAGAACTTAAGGGTTTACCACCATTAGAGGCATTACAATCAAAACCTGGATTTATAGAAAAATCAGGAATGTACCGATTTGTTGGAGATGCCTCAACAGTAACAGATAACTATATATGTTTTGGAACAGATGACACAGATGAATGTCTAGGAGCACCAAAAACTTACATGTATAGAATAATAGGATTAACAAATAAAGATGATAATGAAATTGGATTACAAGAAGGACAATTAAAAATAATAAGAGCCGTACCAACATCTCAAAGTAAAGCATGGCACAGTGATTCGTCACCAGATGTGCCATGGGATTCATCGACAATGTTTACATATTTAAATGAAGATTTCTTAGATACAATCAAAAATGGATTAAATGGAACATACTGGGATAAACTTATAACAATTCAAAACTGGTACATTCAAGATCAACCAAGCACCCCAGGAGCAACAGAAGAACCAACTGGAAAAAAGACAACTAATCCGGGCAAAATAGGGTTAATGTATGGAACAGATTATATTAATGCATATATGGCATCAACAAGTAATTGGCTACATGTAACACATGGATTAAGTAGTAGTTCAACATATAGTAGTCTAAACGAATGGACAATGACTAGGTATGGCATATATCCTGGTGGCTTTTATGATGCATGGGCTGTGTTTCATGATGGTGGTTTGTTTTGGGGTTATGGAGTGAGTGTTGGATATGCGTTTCGACCTGTTTTCTATCTAACACCTGATATATTATTATCTGGTGAAGGAAAAGAAGATAATCCATTTATAATTTTAGAGGCTTAGTAATAAATTTATAAGTATAAAGTTTAGAAAGTGAAAGAAATTTCACTTTTTTTGGTTATATCTTAATCTTTTCTTGTATTTTTCACATTCATTTAATATAATTAAGTAGATTGTTAAGGAGATGCCTATGTTAGAGATTAGAAACATTAAAAAAGAATACAATACGGAAGGTTTTAAACAAAAGGCTTTAGATGGCGTTAGTGTTAATTTCAGAAAATGTGAATTTGCAAGTATCCTAGGGCCATCTGGAAGTGGTAAAACAACATTTTTAAACATCATTGGAGGCCTAGACCATTATGATTCTGGTGATTTAATTATTAATGAAGTAAGTACTAAAAAGTTTAAAGATGCGGATTGGGATAGTTACAGAAATCATAGAATTGGTTTTGTTTTTCAAAGTTATAATCTTATTAGTCATCAAAGTGTTTTATCTAATGTGCGACTTGCTTTAACATTATCTGGTATTTCTAAAAAAGAAGCTTTAGAAAGAGCGAAGAAGGCTTTAATAGAAGTAGGATTAAAAGATCATATTTATAAAAAGCCTAATCAACTTTCGGGTGGGCAAATGCAAAGGGTAGCTATAGCAAGAGCTTTAGTTAATGACCCCGAAATAATTTTAGCGGATGAACCAACAGGGGCCCTAGATAGTGAAACAAGTCTTCAAATAATGAATGTTTTAAAGAAAATATCGAAAGATAAATTAGTTATTATGGTTACGCATAATCCAGAACTTGCCGAAACTTATTCGACTAGAATTATTAACTTAAAAGATGGGAAAATAATTTCCGATTCTAATCCTTATGATGGAAAGGTTAATACCAAAGAAGATGGGGAAGAAAGTAACCGGAAAAGAAATAAAACGAAAATGAAATTTTTAACAGCTTTAAGTTTATCTTTTAATAACTTAATGACCAAAAAGGCGAGAACCTTACTGGTAGCCCTAGCGGGTTCCATTGGAATTATTGGTATTGCTCTTATAATGTCTGTTTCCACTGGTTTTCAAAATTATGTCGATTCCATTCAAGAAGAAACGATGACTTCATACCCGTTAACGATTATGAGTGAAACGGGAGATTTAACAAGTGCTCTTTTATCTATGCAAGGGGGAAGTACCGAGGATGTAGCGGATGGAACAGTTGTGGAAAGACAAAATATTTCTTCGATGCTTTCCAGTATTAGTACTAATGATTTAAAAAGTTTTAAAAGTTATTTAGAAGATAATTATAAAAAAGTAGATAAAGATATTGCTAACTTAAAATATACTTATAGCATAAGTCCTAATATTTATACCATTGATGAAACTAAAGAAATAGTTAAAGTAAATCCAAGTAGTTTATTTACCTCCATTATGGGATCAAATGGTTTAATGAGTTCAATGTCATCTTTTTCTTCCGTTTATTCCGAAATGGTTGATAATACGAAAGAAATTGAAGAACAATATGATGTTTTAAAGGGAAGATACCCCAAAAACTATGATGAAGCAATCATTGTTTTATCAGATAAAAATGAAATATCTGATCTACTGGTTTATTCTTTAGGTTTAAGAGATAATAATGAACTAACGGAAATGGTTAATAATATTATGAATGGTAAAAGCAATAGTGTTGCTAATGAACCAATGACATTAACTTATGATGATTTAATGAATATAGATTTAAGAGTCGTTATGCCAAGTGATTTATATAAATATAATAATGAATATAACATTTATGAAGATATGAGTGCCAACAAAGATTATGTTAAGAATGTTTATAATAAAGCCTTAAAATTAAAAATCGTGGGAATTCTTGCTCCGAAAGAAGGCAGTATGAATACCATGGCTTTAAATCCCGGGGTTAATTATACATCCGCTTTAACTAAATATATAATTGATTATGCGAAGGACCAAGATGTTGTTAAAAAGCAAATAGCAAATGAAGATATTGACGTTTTTTCTGGTAAGAAGTTTACCGATAAAAATAAAAAAGTTAATTTTGAATTTAAAGATTTAATGGAAATTGATGAAGAAAAACTCCAAAGTGCTTTTAATATAAATATAGATTCTAAAGTAATGGAAGAAAAAACTAAAGGATATATGGAAGAAATATCTAAATCTATTACTACGGATACAAGTGGAGCCACGAATGCCTTTAAAGAAAATTTAGATAGTTTTGCTAAAGATATATTTGCGAGCGTAAATGAATTTAGTTTAAGTGAAGTAAATACTATTGTCGATAATTATTTAAATAAAGAAGATGTTTTAAATAAGTTAATGACGATGGAAACAAACTATATTATTCCAACTAGTACTTTAATAACTACTTATAAAGGATTACTAACATCTTTACTTAATGCTTATATTACGGGATATAATGAATTTATGAAAACAACTAATTCTGAATATGTGGTAGATACAACAAATCCAAAAGCAGTTGTTATTGAGGAATTAAAAAATACCGTTATCGATAGTTATTTAAAGAGTGCCGCTATCTTAGCTACAAATGAGAAAATGGGCAGTGCCATGACGGAAGCTAAAATGCAAAAAGATATTTTAACAAAAGTAGGAGAACTCACAACTGTTTATACCAGTTCTTTAGCTAGTTCCTTTAATGTTGACCAAAGTAAAATAGCCTCAGCTTTTAAATTAAAATATACTGAGGAAGAATTAACGAGAATTGTAAGTGCGATGATGAGTTCAAGTGAAGCTTCCGCAAGTAGTAATTTACTTTCTTTAGGTTATCAAGATTATGAAGAACCAACCGCCATGTCTTTCTATTTTACGGATTTTGATGGCAAAGAAGATTTCTTAAGTTTCTTAGATAATTATAATGATAGGGTGGAAGAAGAAAAGAAAATTAATTATACCGATATGACGGGAATATTAATGGATTCGGTTAAGACCATTGTTAATGCCGTAAGTTATGTTTTAATTGCTTTTGTCTCTATCTCTTTAGTTGTATCTAGTATTATGATTGGGGTAATAACATATATTTCTGTTTATGAAAGAACTAAAGAAATTGGTATTTTAAGAGCGATTGGAGCCTCCAAAAGAAATGTTTCATCTATCTTTAATGCAGAAACCTTTATTATTGGTCTTTTATCTGGAACCTTAGGTATTGGAATTTCCTATGCTTTTATTCCAATTATTAATGCTGTTCTTCATCACTTTACCGGAAATATTCCACTTTCTGCTTCCCTTGATATAAGTAAAGCTTTAATCTTAGTTATCTTAAGTGTTATCTTAACTTTAATTGGAGGATTAATTCCTGCAAGAGCGGCCTCAAAGAAAGATCCAGTGGAAGCTTTAAGAACAGAATAAAAAATAACCCGAGCAATCGGGTTTTTATATGTTTTTTAATATTTTAAAATTTTTGTATTAAACTACAAAAACTTTTTAAAATTACAACTTTTTTGTATTTGAGTACAAAAACTTTGCATTTTTAATTAGAAGATGTATAATATATATAGAAAGAGGGGAATTTACAATGATTGAAAGAAATGAATATTTAGATGTCTTAAAAAGATTTAAGGATAAAGAAATAATCAAAGTAATAACCGGTATTAGAAGATGTGGAAAATCTACGCTTTTAGAATTATATAAAGAATATTTACTTAATAATGGTGTTAAAAAAGACCAAATAATAAGTATCAATTTAGAAGACTTAAAATATAATTTTCTAACTGATTATATGTCTTTATATAATTATATAAATGATAATTTAAAAGATAATAAGAAAAATTATGTTTTTATCAATGAAGTTCAAAAGATAAATGAATTTCAAAAAGCAGTGGATAGTTTATATATAAAGAAAAATGTTGATTTATATATAACAGGCTCTAATGCTAATTTGTTATCTAGTGAACTTGCTACTCTTTTATCCGGAAGATATATCGAAGTCAAAATGTTACCTTTATCATTTAAAGAATATAAGAGTGTTTATAAAGATTTGTCTAATGAAGAATTATATCGTAAATATATTTCTTTTGGTTCCCTTCCTTTTACAACATCTTTAGAAACAGAAGATGATGTAAATATCTATTTAAGTAGTTTATATAATGATATTATCATAAAAGATGTTATGACAAGGAAAAAAATAACTGATGAAACAATGCTTCGAAGTGTGGCTAATTTTGCGATGGATAATATCGGTAATTTAGTATCAATAAATAATATTGCGAGTACGCTTGCTAGTGATGGCCGAGATATTAATGTTCGCACTATTGAAAGATATTTGGAAGGATTTACGGAAAGTTATTTTCTTTATAAAACTACTAGATATGATATCAAGGGTAAACTTTATTTAAAAACTGGTGAAAAATATTATGTAACTGATTTAGGATTAAGATACTTTATCTTAGGACGTAAATTAGGAGATTATGGTCATGTATTAGAAAATGTTGTTTATTTAGAACTTTTAAGAAGAGGCTATGATGTCTATATAGGTAAGTTTGATAATTATGAAGTTGACTTTGTAGCCCTTAATAAAGATGGAAGGGTATATATCCAAGTTACAGATACTTTAAAAGGCAAAGATGAAAATGATTCTAAAGTTTTAGATAGAGAATTAAGATCTTTAAAAAAGATAAATGATAACTATGAAAAAATAATCTTAACATCAGACAATATACCGTTATCTAATGAAGAGGGTATAAAAGTCCAAAATGTTTATGAATGGTTATTAGATAAGTAAAAAAGAATTGGCTTAAAATGCCAATTCTTTTGCTATCTATGAGGTTTTCTCTCATCAGTTGCGTATAATATATAGTCTACGGATACATTATAAAACGTTGCTAGGTCTTTTAAAATTTTTATAGGAATATCACAATAACAAGTTTCATAAGTAGAATAAGTAGGTCTACTTATAGGTAATTTTTCGGAAACTTCTATTTGTTTTAAATCTAAATCATTTCTTATTTCACTAAGTCTATTCATATTATTAGTAATATTAACAATATTTGAAGGATAGTATTTATCTTTTTTATCAGTTAAACAAAGAATATAATCTATGGAAACATTATAATAATTAGATAACTTCTTTAAAACAACAGTAGGGATATCGGTAATTTCATTCTCATATTGAGAATAACCATTTTGGCTCATTTTAAGAAATTCCGCAATATCTTTTTGAAGTAAATTTTTTTCTTTTCTTAATTCTTTTAATCTATTCATAATTCATCATAGAAAAGTTAACATAAATATAAAACTGCTTATTGATTTATGTTAAGTTTTACGATATAATTCTATTATAAAATATCGTATAATTTAACATAAAGATTATTTAGGCAATATTATATCGGTAAATGCAACATAAAAAGGAATGGTTAAATGATAAAAGAAAAGTTTAAAAAATTATTAAATATAAGAATAATATACATAGTTATAGGCCTTTTAGTTATAATTTTATTTATATGTTTAAAAAATACTCATGCTTATTATGATTATGAGATGGAACCAGTTCCGATATTTACAGGAAAGGTTGGTAACTTTACAGGTAAAGGAGATACTTCTCCTTTAGACCAACCTTCGGATGTTAATGTTTTATATTATATTCAAAATGGAACTAATTTAAAACAATATGATGTGTATGATACACCACCTTTAGATGTTAAAAGTAATTACGTATTAGATGAAAAAAGAAGTAATTGTATTCCAACTGATGCCACATATGAAATGGATGGAGATAAAACATATTCTATAAAAGAAGATGGAACAGTAACAATGAAGGTAAGTGAAAATACACCTAAACAAGTAGTATGTCGAATATATTATAGTTTCAATTTTACAGAATATGAAGAAAAAGATGGCGATGTAAAGATAATAATATATTTACAATCTGATACAGGTGATATTGTAACAGTAAGAAATAATAAATACTATGTTTTAGGAGATACAGTACCAACAGGATATACCATGACAGATTATGAATGTAATAACACAAATAATATAACGACAGAAGTTAATTATGATGCAAGTAAAGGATTTACATTCACAACCACAGGAAAGAATATATGCCATACATATTTTGACAAAGCAAGTTAAGGAGTTGAAGCAAAATGAAAAGAAAAATCTTAAACATATTAGTATTTATAATAACATTTGGAATAATATATGAAGCATATAGTTATTTTAATTTGAAACCAAACACAAAAGTTTTGAAAGATATCAAAACAGTAGATATATTTGATAATAAAGATAAGGCATTATCTATAATGATTCAACAAGAAGATTATACTTATAAAGAAGATACAAGTAGGACTGCTTGGCCAAGTACAACAGAATATTTATATTCAGGGGCTAAATGTACAGATAAAGATGGAAAAGATATAGAAGACACCTCATCCTATATAAGTTTTGAAGAAACAAGTCATACGGCAACAATAACAACAAAGAAAACCATATATTGTACACTATATTTTACAATAGGTAAATCGGCCTTAGGAGTATTAGATTCTCAAGGCGGACAATACTATGGTGGTGGTAAACAAGGAAGTAGAACAGCAGTAGAAGGATTATATAGATTCAAGGGAACATATAGTGAAGTAACAAATAACTATATATGTTTAGGAGCAGACGAAAATCCCGAAAAATGTAAGACAAATCCAGATAATATGTATCGAATAATAGGGGTAACAGACGGAAGTGAAGAAAGTACGCTAGGATTAAAAGCAGGAATGTTAAAGGTAATAAAGGCAACACCATCAAATATAGGCCAAGCATGGTCAAGTAGTTTTAGTTCAAATATAGATTGGGATAATGGAAGTAATACAGTAAGAACATACTTAAATGGAACATTCTACAATGGAAGTACAATAGATTCAAGAATAAAACCGTACATAGCAGAAGTAAAATGGTGGAAAGGTGACAGAACAGACGCAACAACAAGTGGAGCAGAATCAAAAACTGCGACATCCACTCAATATCGAGTAGGCTTAATGTATGCAGGAGATTATTATAATTCATGGACATACGCAACAAACACCAATAGTTGGTTACATATAACACATGGATTAAGTAGTAGTTCAACAACATATAGTAATACATACGAATGGACAATGACTAGGTATGGCCGAGATGGCGAGTCTTACTATGCGTGGTATGTGTTTTTGGACGGCCGCTTTAGCGCCTACCCTGTGCACTATACGAGTGCGGTTCGCCCAGTCTTCTATCTGTCATCCACAGCAGGGCTAATAGGATTTGGAACTGAAACAAGTCCATACACAATAACAACTATTAAATAATTAGAATAAATAATAAATAAGTTATATATTAAAGGAATTGGCAATACACCAATTCCTTTTACTATCTATGTGGTTTTCTTTCATCAGTCATATATAATAAATAATCAACTGATACATTATAAAATTCTGATAGTTTTTTAAGTACTTTAGTAGATATATCTAAAGTATTTGTTTCATATTGGGAGTAGCCGTTTTGGCTCATATTAAGTATTTTAGCTATATCCTTTTGTAATAAATCTCTATCTTCTCTAATATCTTTTAATCTATTAAGATTACTATAATCAACTTTTGATTTTTTATAGGCCTCTCTAACATTAGTTAGATATAAGATATAATCAATGGAAACATTATAATATCTAGAAAACTTCTTAAGCATTGAAGTAGGTATATCCGTTACTTCATTTTCATATTGGGAATATCCACCTTGACTCATTCCAATCATTTTAGCAAAGTCGGTTTGAAATAACTTTTTTTCATTTCTTAATTCTTTTAATCTATTCATAATTCATCACATCAAAAACTTATCATATCGTAAAATAAGATATTGACATTTATCTTAAAATACTATATATTTTTTATATATGATATAGCATTTTCGGATATTGAGTTCGGCAAATGCAACATATAAGGGAATGGTTAAATGATAAGAGAGAAATTAAAAAAATTATTAGATATAAAAATTATGTATATTGTTATATGTCTTTTTGTAATTGTTCTATTTATATATTTAAAAGGAACTCATGCCTATTATAATTATGAAAGCGCTTGGACTCCAATCTTTACTAGCAAAGTAGGAAACTTTACTGGTAAAGGAGATACTTCTCCTTTAACTGATAGAACTACAGATGTTAATTTATTATATTATGTTCAAAATGGAACTAATTTAAGAAAATACGATATATATGATACTCCGCCTTTAGATGTTAAAAATAATTATGTATTAGATGAAAAAAGAAGTAATTGTATTCCAAAAGAATCTGAAGGAGTAACATATCCAACAGATTATTCAATTAATCCTACAGATGGAGAAGTAATAATAAAAATAACCGAGAATAAACCATATCAAGTAGTATGTCGAATATATTATAGTTTTAACTTAACCCCATATGAAGAAAAAGATGGAGATATAAAAATTATTACTTATATAGAGTCTGATACAGGTTCAATCGTAACTGTAAGAGACAACAAATACTATATAGTAGGGGATATACCTAGTGGTTACACAATGTCTTATTATGAATGTGATAATAAAGATAGAATACAAACAGAAATAACATATGATGCAACAAATGGATTTATGTTTAAAACCACAGGTAAAAATATATGTCATGCTTATTTTGATAAACCACAGAAAGGAAATATAAAATGAAAAAGAGAATATTAAATATATTAGTAGTTATATTAACTATTGGAGTAATATATGAGATAAGTAGTTACTTTATAATTAAATCAAATAACAAAGTCTTAGAAGATATAAAAACAGTAGATACATTTGATAATAAAGATAAGACATTATCTATAATGATTCAACAAGATAATTTTAATTATAAAGAAGATACAAGTAGAACAACATGGCCAAGTAGAAGTGAATATATGTATGCAGGATCAAAATGTGTAGATAAAGATAATCAAGACCTAGGAGATACAACACCATATATAAGTTTTGAAGAAACAAGTCCGAATCCCATAGTAACAATAAAAACAAAACAAACAATATATTGCACATTATACTTTGCTAAAGGAAGACCTGCCTTAGAAGTATTAGATAAACAAGGTGGCGATTATTATGCTGGAGGTGGAGAACATACAACAGCAGTAGATGGAATGTATAGATTTAAAGGAACAAAAGACCAAATAACAAATAATTACATATGCCTAGGAGATGAAAATCCAGATGTATGTAAAACAAATACTGATAATATGTATCGAATAATCGGTGTAACAACAGATGGAAAACTAAAAGTAATCAAAGCTTCAAAATATGGAGAAAACCAAGTATGGCATAGTAGTTCCTCAACTGATCCAAAATGGGATTCATCATCATTATATACATATTTAAATGTAACATTTTATAGTTCAATAAATGCAAGAATAAAAGGATTAATAGAAAATCATACATGGAATATGGAGAAAAAAACCTCAACACCAGAAGCAACAACAGGACAAGAAGATGGAACAGTGTCAGCAAATATAGGATTAATGTATGGTTCAGATTATGTAAATGCATATCAAAATAGTTCAACAGATAATTGGTTATTCATACAAAATGGTTATAGTGGTAACATCGCTGAGGACGAATGGACCATGTCTAGGTGTGGCGCTGACGGCGGTCTCGTTGCGTGGCGTGTGCTTCCGGACGGCACCTTGCGCCCCGATTGGTTGTACAATACGCATGTGGTTCGCCCAGTCTTCTATCTTCAATCTACAGCAGGACTAATAGGATTTGGAAGTGAATCAAGTCCATACACGATAACAACTATTAAGTAAAATTAGTATAAATAATAGACAAAGTTCGACAGAAATGTCGAATTTTGTCATAATATTAGAAGTTTTGACAACATTTGTCGAACGTGTTGATTTTATAAAAAATATAAGTATAATAACGACTTAACGCAAGGATAATGCGTTGTAAAATACCTTTTATTTTCATCTAGTCACCTGACTAATAATGAATAAAAAGGAGGTGTTGCTTATGAAGATGAAGACTTTAGTAAAAGTATTATTCTTTATAGTTTTTATTCTTTTGTATTTGTTAATACTAAAAGATATAAAAACACCTACTTTGGTAATATTACCAGAGTAGGCTAAACAACACAACAACGCAGTCCTTGCGTTTTCTAATTTTATTATACTCGTAATTTAATAAAATTACAATGAGTATTACTTATACTTTTTTAATTTGGTAAATTATATGGGTTAGAGATAAATACTCTTTTACCATTACTATCTAATTTATAATCAGCAATTGTATTTTCTTCAATGGTAATAGTAAATCTTATTTCGTAACCGACAATACCATCACCAGATTTATTAACAACAGCGGTTCTTAATCTATTTAATGATTTAGTACCTTCTAGTTTTAAGTTTAAAGCATCAATATCTTTTTGAATTCTAATAGTTTCAGTTTCTAATAGTTTATTTATTTCTTGACTCATAGCATCTACTTTATATAAATCAAGACTTACAGCACAGTTATTTGAAGTAACATTAACTGCAACTAGATATTGATTAGTATCATATTCGCCATTACCATATTTACAATTTACCGGTTTTTCAGGTGTTGTTGGAGTTTCTGGTTCTTCGGTTGTAGTTTGTTCCCCAATTACAAGTTTTGTTTCTCCAACTGTTTGATTTCCTTCGCCATCTAAAGCCTCAATTTTAATGGTATAAGTACCATTATCTTTATAAGTAGAATAATCAACTGTATTACCTTCTTCATCAATACCATTATAGAAGTTTATTATACATTCAGTATCACTATTATCTTTACAAGAACTAACGAAGTCTTTAGCTGTATATGAACCATTTTTATTAATTCTTACTTCTTTTAAAGCGAGTTCTGGTCTTTCCGTATCTACTATTTTTAAGGTAGATGTATATTCTTCATTATTAACAACTATTTTAACATCATAACTACCTACAACATGAATATTAAAATCATCAGGATAGACAACATCAATATCATCAAGTTTAATATTTTCAATTCGAGAGAAGAAGATTTCTTTGGAAAATTCTTCATTTATTTCGGATGTTACTTCACTTTTAATACTTAAGTTACTTTGGGGTTCATTTTGATTTTCCCCTTGGAAATTACGTGTTAAAACAAAACAAACAACAATGCCAATGATGCAAACCGCAATTACAACAATGTTTATGATTGTTCTTTTCGAATTATAAACTCTTGTATTAAAAAACTTTGCCATAATAAAAACCTCTTATTCTTTAATATATCTAAATAATACCATATTATGTGTTTAAAAAATAGTATTTATTCTTTATTTTACACAAATTGCATACAATTTTATATGGGAAAATACTTGCATATTTAAGGGTTTTATGGTATTATTTCTAGTGCAATTTATATATTGCCAAGTTAAGTGGGAGGGAAATGCGGATTTGCCCAAGACCACTTACACGAAAAAATTTATTTTATAGGAGGTGTTTTCGTGGCAAAAGAAGTCGTAAAAAGAATTAAGTTAGAGATTGAAGCAGGAAAAGCGACTCCCGCTCCACCAGTTGGTACTGTTTTAGGACCTGCTGGAATCAATTTACAAGAATTTTGTACGAAATTCAATGATGCAACTAAAGATAAAATGGGCGATGTTGTTCCTTGTGAAATTTCTATTTATGAAGACAGAACTTTTGATTTTGTTCTAAAGACTCCACCAGCAGGTTTCTTACTAAAGAAGGTTGCAAAGATTAATAAGGGAAGTGCTAAAGGAGCAAATCATATCGTTGCTACAATTAGTGAAGCAGATCTTAGAAGTATTGCCGAAACTAAATTACCAGATTTAAATGCTTATACCGTTGAAGAAGCAATGAATATCATTGAAGGTACAGCAAGAAATATGGGAATTGCGGTTGCTGGTCGTACTGATAAAGAGTTAGCCGAACAAGAAAAAGAATCTGAAGCTGAAGAAAAAGAAATGGCTAAAAGAGAAGCTGAACTTGAAGAAATGGAAGCAGGTCTTGATGCTGAAGTTGAAGTTCCAGTAATTGGTGACGAAGAAAAAGCTGAAGAAGAAACAGAAGAAGAAAAATAACATAATAAATGATGATAATAAAAAATCCGCTAATTAACCACAGTTAGGAGGGAAGAAGTTTTGAGAAAACATAGTAAAAAATATGTGGAAGTTGCTAAATTAATTGATAGCAACAAATTATATACTAAAGAAGAAGCTATTGATTTAGTTAAGAAATCTAATGTTACCAAATTTGATAGTACGGTTGAAGTAGCTATTAAACTTAACATTGATGCTAAAAAGACTGATCAACAATTACGTGGTTCTTTAGTTTTACCTAATGGAACTGGTAAAAGTAAGAAAGTATTAGTTATTGCTAAAGGTGATGCAGCCGTATCTGCTAAAGATGCTGGAGCTGATTATGTTGGCGATAAAGACATGCTTGATAAAATCAAAAATGAAAACTGGTTTGATTTTGATGTTGTTGTGGCAACTCCTGACATGATGCCAGAAGTTGGAAAAATCGGTAACATTTTAGGACCTAAAGGTTTAATGCCAAACCCTAAAACTAATACAGTTACAATGAAGGTTGCGGAAGTTGTTAAAGACTTAAAAAGTGGTATGGTAACTTATAAGAATGACTCTTATGGTAATGTTCATACTATTATTGGTAAATCTTCATTTGAGGCATCTAAATTACTAGAGAATTTAGAGTATGTAATTAGAACTATCAATAAAGCGAAACCAAACACTGTTAAAGGTATCTTTATTGATAAGATAAGTGTTGCTACTACTATGGGACCTGGAATTAAAGTTGATAAAAATTCCTTTGACATTTAGGAAGTAGTATATTATAATAAATTTTAAGAAAAGAAACCGAAGACAGTAGGGAAGTTTAACTTTTAATAATCCTACCGAGGGGAAATTTAAATAACTTATGTTTTTTGAAGCTTCCCTTAACGCGGAAGCTTTTCTTAAAAAATAAAATAAGGAGGAAATATGGCAAGCGAAAAAAATCTTAATGAAAAGAAAGAAATCGTGAAGGAAATTGTTGATAATATCAAGAATAGTGAATCTGTCATTATGTTTCAATATCAAGGCCTAACTGTTTCTGAAATGACTGAACTAAGAAACAAACTAAATGAAGTATCTAGTTCTGTTAAGATTTATAAAAATACTCTTTTAAAAAGAGCATTAGATGAACTTAACATTAATATGGATAACTTCTTAGATGGCCCAAATGCAATGCTTTTTGGTAAAAGTTTACTTGAACCAATTAAGATTATTGCGGACTTTGCTAAAGACCATGATAAACTAAGCATTCGCGTGGGAATTATCAGTGGTGATGTTGCTGATATTGATACCATTAAAGAGTATGCAAGTATTCCATCAAGAGAAGGATTACTTACAATGCTTGCAGGTGGCATGATTCAATATGTCAAAGATTTAGCAATAAGTTTAAAATTATATGCCGAACAATTAGAAGGGAAGGAGAATTAATATGGCAAAATTAACAAGAGATGAATTTATAAATTCATTAAAAGAAATGACTGTTCTTGAAATAAAAGAATTAGTAGATGCAATGCAAGAGGAATTAGGAATTAATCCTTATGCTGTAGCTGTTGCTGCTGCTCCAGCTGCTGGTGCCGCTGAAGATGCTGGTTCTGCTACTAAGACTGTTGTTTTAAAGAATGCTGGTGGCAATAAAATTGCTGTTATTAAAATCATTAAAGAAATTACTGGTTTAGGTTTAGTTGAAGCTAAAGGACTTGCTGATAATGGTGGAAACATTAAAGAAAATGTTCCTGCTGATGAAGCAAAACAAATTGCTGACCAATTAACTGAAGCTGGTGCTGAAGTAGAACTTGCTTAATTAAAAAGTTTAGAAAAAGTTGTTAACCTTATGGTTAACGCTTTTTTTATATACTAGGAAAGTCATGCAAAAAGTAAAATTACATCTTGACATTCATTTGTTCGTATAGTATAATTAAAATGTACCTAGGGAAAATAAAATATAAAATAAAAAAAGTACGGCAGCGACTGTCGGAAAAATGGCCTGTGGAGGAGTGAAATCCAATGAAACAGGAAAGATAAGCCGTGAGGCTTATCAAAGTGAAACGAAATAAATTTATTTATTGAGTTTTACTTATTGTTCTGATAAATAAGTAAATTATGGTAAAGTGGTTTGCTTTTTTAGGCCATTTAATTTATAATAATTATTGGTGATACTATGAAGAAGACATTGGGGATTATACTTAAAGTATTAATTGTAACACTAGTCATAATGTGGGTAGGTTTAATTGTGATTGAATTTAATCGTTATAAGAATAATGAACCAATGTTAGTAGTATTAAAAGAAGATACCCTAACATACCCTGATGGGCATGTCTATGTTTATTATGGACTAGGTTATAAATCAATTACTTATGAAAGAACAAGTTTATATGGTAAAGAGTTTGGACATATATTTATAAATGTAAGAGAAAGTGTTAAAGGTTAGGTGTATTATATGAAAAAAAATGGATGGGGAACATTACAAATGCTTTTATTAAGTGGGGGATTATTACTGGCTTTATTAATCGCCGTTTTCTTTATATCTAAATTATATGGTTCTTATGAAGGTTCTAAAAGTAATAAAGAATATGCCGATTTAGAAGCCAGAATCGAAAATGCCGCCGCTTTATTTATTAGATTAAATAGTATTGAAGTATCTAGTAGTTTTAGAGTAGATTTAGATGCCCTTCAAAATAGTGGTTTAGTTAATGATTTTAAAGATGATTTAGGTAATAGTTGTGATGGTTATGTTATCGTCATTAAAAACGATATTGCTTATGATTATGAAGGAAGAATTAAGTGTCCTAATTATACAACTTTAAATTATTAAAAAAATGTATAAAAAATATTGACAAAACATATATTAAAATGGTATATTAATAACGCATTTTATTTAGGTTCTACCTTGGTAGAACTTAATTTAAAAGAAATTATGACACACTTGGGTTAGTGTTAATGGAAAGGAGAAAATATGCCTACAATTAATCAATTAGTTAAGAAAAATCGTCAAAAGAAAACGAAAAAGAGTAAAAGTCCCGTATTAAATGTGGGATTCAATACCTTAGAAAGAAAACAAACTGATGCGAAAAGCCCTCAAAAAAGAGGAGTTTGTACTCGTGTAGGAACTAAGACACCAAAGAAACCAAACTCAGCCTTACGTAAATATGCGAGAGTAAGACTTTCAAATGGTAAAGAAATCGATGCTTACATTCCTGGCGAAGGACACAACTTACAAGAACACAGTGTTGTTTTAGTACGTGGTGGACGTGTAAAAGATTTAATCGGTGTTCGTTATCACATTGTTCGTGGTACATTAGATACTCATGGTGTTGAAAATAGAAAACAAGCCCGTAGTAGATATGGTACTAAAAAAAGTAAATAATTAAATAAATAGAGAAGGAGGAAAACATATGCGTAAAAGAAGAGCAGTTAAAAGAGATGTGTTACCAGATCCTATATATAATTCGAAAGTTGTTACTAAACTTGTTAATGCAATTATGTTAGATGGTAAAAAAGGTACTGCCCAAAAGATTTTATATGAAGCTTTTGATATAGTCGAAAAACAAACTGGTAAAAAAGCCATGGAAGTTTACGAAGAAGCTTTAAAAAATATAAGTCCAGCACTTGAAGTTAAATCACGCCGTGTAGGTGGTTCTAACTATCAAGTACCGATGGAAGTTACTGATGAAAGAGCGCAAACTTTGGCCCTTCGTTGGTTAGTAAATTATGCAAAATTAAGAAATGGAAAGGGAATGGCTATAAATTTAGCAAATGAAATTATTGATGCTGCTAATGGTGAAGGTGGAGCGGTTAAAAAACGTGAAGATACTCACAAAATGGCCGAAGCAAATAAAGCATTTGCTCATTATAGATGGTAGTGTGATATGGCAAGAGATGTTACAATAGATAAGATACGTAATATTGGTATAATGGCCCATATAGATGCCGGTAAAACTACTTTTACAGAAAGAGTTTTATTCCATACTGGTATTACTCATAAAATTGGGGAAACTCACGATGGAGAATCCCAAATGGACTGGATGGAACAAGAAAAAGAAAGAGGTATCACGATTACTAGTGCGGCTACTACAGCCCATTGGAAAGGATATCGTCTAAATATCATTGATACTCCGGGACACGTAGACTTCACTGTTGAAGTTCAAAGAAGTTTAAGAGTATTAGATGGTTCTATCTGTTTACTTGATGGTAATGCTGGGGTTGAACCTCAATCTGAAACAGTATGGCGTCAAGCTACGGAATACAAAGTACCTAGAATGATATTCGTTAATAAAATGGATAAATTAGGTGCGGATTTTGAATTTTCACTAGACACAATTGGTAAAAGATTAGGAGTTAATTATGCCCCTATTCAATGGCCAATTGGAGCGGAAAATGATTTTCATGGAATCGTTGATTTACTAGAAAAGAAAGCTTATACTTTCGATAGAGCCGATGAACATGAAAATTATAAAGAAATTCCTATTCCTGATGATTTAAAGGATTTAGTCGAAACTAAAAGACTTGAATTAATCGAAAAGGCTGTGGAATTTGATGATGCTTTAATGGAAAAATACTTAAATGGTGAAGAATTAAGTGTTCCCGAAATTAAAAGTGCTATCCGTAAAGGTGTTTTAAAGGCAGAATTCTTCCCAGTATTATGTGGAAGTGCCTTATCAAATACAGGTGTTAAATTAGCATTAGATGCTGTTATTGATTACATGCCTGCTCCAACTGATGTTGAAGCTATTGAATGTACAGACTTTAACGGTAATATTGTTAAAAGACATCCAAGTGATTCAGAACCATTTATGGCTATGGCTTTCAAAATTGCCGCTGACCCTTATGTTGGTCACTTAGCATTTTTTAGAGTTTATTCTGGTCACTTATCAAGTGGTTCTTACATTTTAAATAGTACGAAAAACGTTAAAGAAAGAGTTGGACGTATTTTACAAATGCATGCCAATCAAAGAAAAGAAATAACTGATGTTTATACAGGTGAAATTGCGGCTTTAGTTGGTTTAAAAAATACTACTACTGCTGATACCCTATGTGATGAAAAGAATCCAGTAATCATGAATGGTATGGAATTCCCTGATCCAGTTATTGATGAAGCAATTGAACCAAAGAGTAAAGCTGATCAAGAAAAACTTGGCCAAGCCTTACAAAAGCTTGCGGAAGAAGATCCAACATTCAGATATAAAACAGATCCTGAAACTGGTCAAACAGTTATCAGTGGTATGGGTGAATTACACCTTGAAGTTTTAGTTAGAAGAATGAAAGATGAATATAATGTTGACGCTAACATTGGTCGTCCACAAGTAGCTTATCGTGAAACTATAACTCAAACTGCTGATTGTGAAGGTAAATATATTAAACAATCAGGTGGTCGTGGACAATATGGTCACGTATGGGTTAAGTTTGAACCAAATCCTGAAAAAGGTTATGAATTCGTTGATGCGATTGTTGGTGGTGTAGTTCCTCGTGAATACATTCCTGTAACTGATAAAGGATTACAAGAAGCTATGGCTGGTGGTATGATTGCGGGTTACCCTGTAGTAGATGTTAAAGCAACCTTATTTGATGGCTCATACCATGATGTCGATTCATCAGAAATGGCCTTCAAAATTGCCGCATCATTGGCTTTAAAAGAAGCTGCTAAAAAATGTAAGCCAGTTTTACTTGAACCAATTATGAAGGTTGAAGTAGTTGTTCCTGAAGAATATATGGGTAATGTTATGGGAGACCTTACAAGTAGAAGAGGTAAACCTCTAGGAAATGAATCAAGAGGAAATGCGTTATCAATTAATGCTATGGTACCTTTAGCTGAAATGTTTGGTTATGCCACTACATTACGTTCTAATTCGCAAGGACGTGGTACATTTACAATGACACTAGATCATTATGAAGAAGTACCAAGAAATATCGCTGATGATATTATTAAGAAAAATAGTGTTAATTAGAAATAATTAATACCTAAAAGCCGAATAATACTTGAAAAACTTTCAAGCATTAGATAAAATATAATAGTAATAAAGAAAAGGAGGAAATATTATATGGCAAGAGAAAAATTCGATCGTTCTAAAGAACACGTTAATATTGGTACTATTGGCCACGTTGACCATGGTAAAACAACATTAACTGCTGCGATCACTAAATATTTTGGACAATTTGTCGATTATGCTGATATCGATAAAGCTCCAGAAGAAAGGGAAAGAGGTATTACAATTAATACTGCTCACGTTGAGTATGAAACTGAAAAACGTCACTATGCTCACGTAGACTGTCCAGGACATGCCGATTATGTTAAAAACATGATTACTGGTGCTGCTCAAATGGATGGTGCTATCCTTGTTGTTTCTGCTGCTGATGGTCCAATGCCACAAACTAGAGAACATATTTTATTATCTCGTCAAGTTGGTGTGCCTAAAATTGTTGTTTACATGAACAAAACTGATCAAGTAGACGATCCAGAATTACTAGACTTAGTAGAAATGGAAATTAGAGAATTATTAGGAGAATATGGATTTGATTCTGATTGTCCTATCATTCGTGGTAGTGCTTTAAAAGCCCTTGAAGGTGATGAAGAAGCTGCTCAAAGTATCCGTGATTTAATGGCTGCTGTTGATAGTTATATCGATGCTCCAGTAAGAGATACTGATAAACCATTCTTAATGAGTATTGAAGACGTATTTACTAT
>CANQBI010000007.1 GCA_947589435.1 uncultured Bacilli bacterium | reverse complement strand
AGGAAAGGTTTGTGAAAAAAATGAAAAATTTAAAAATGTTTGCGATTGCTGTTATGGCATTTGCTGTAATGGCTATGGGTGTACACGCTTCTGGAAGTTGTGATGCATCTAGATATAAGTTAATGGTAACTCATTCTGAAGGATATGATTGCGTAGCAAATTTAACTACGGCATCAACTGGAGCTTTAGCTAAAGCAGAAAAAGGCGATACAATCACTTTATTAGATGATATCACAGAATCATCAAGCGATATTACAATTAATAATAAAGTTACTATTGATTTAAATGGTAAGACTCTTACAATTAGTGGAGCTTATGGAATTAAAGTTTCAGCAACTGGAAGACTTACTATAAAAGGAGAGGGAACAGTTGAAAATACAGATAGTGCCGAAAAATCATTAATTACTGTTGAAGCTGGAGCTACATTAAAAGTAGAAGATTCAGTTAATTTAGTTAATAATGAAGCAAATAAAACAGATGCAGCTGCTGTATTAGTAGCAGGCAATGCTGATGCTGGAAAATCTACATCTGTATCATTCGGAAAGAATGTTACTGTTACTTCAAAATTACATGGCTTAGTTGTTGGTGATTCATCTGCAATTAGATATGCTAAAAATACAAAAGTAGAAATGAATGGTACTTGGGAAGCTGATGCTTATGTAGTAAAAGTTAATGGATTTATTAAAAATGATTCTAATGCGCCAGTTATTGATGTAACTAGTGGTACTTATACATCAAATAATTCTACTGCATTGTATGCATCTGGTTATGCAGATTGGACTATTAATGCTACTGTAAAGGGTGCTCAAGCAGTAACAGTTAGAAGTGGTAAAGTTAGTATTACAGGTGGTACTTATGAAGCTAAAGATGTAGCAAATACTAATGGTGCTCATGATGGAAGTACAGGACATGCTATTTCTATTTTAGGACAAGAAGCAGTAAATGGTCTTAGTAGTTATAATGATCCAAGATATATTGATGTAAAGATTACTGATGGTACATTTACTGCTAATGGAGAAGATGAATATGCTATGTATATTGGAACTGTATCCAAAGATACTAAATTAGCTATTTCTAAAGGTACATTTACAAGTGGTAAAGATGCTGATGATAATCAATTACCTGCTATGTTAATTAGCGAAAAAAGTGCTCAAGTTATGTTTGATAATCATAAAGACATGATTTCAGGTGGAACTTTCGTTGGAGGATTAGTTGGCGAAGTTAAAACAGAAGAAGGAAAAATCTATACTGCTGAAGAATTTACAACTAACTTAGTTGAAGGAGAAGTTAATACTGAAGGTGGAAATACTACAGTTGGAACTCCAGAAGAAGGAACTCCAGGAGAAGGCCAAACTGGTACTGAAGGAGAAGGTTCAGGAAATCAAGGAAATACAGATATTCCTTCAAACCCAAATACTAACGATAATATCCTAGTATATGCTGGTTTAGGACTAATAAGTCTTGCAACAGTTACATTCACAACAAGAAAAAGAGAAGACTAATAAGTTACTTAATTGCGAATAAAATATAAGGATTTATATAAAAAATAAATTTTGAAGAAACTCGCAAACATCTTCAAAACATTCTCAATCTATACTTCCTTAACTTTATTAAAGCAATTTAGTATAAATGAAACATACTATTTCGGTAGTATGTTTTTTCTTTTGCATATAATTTAGTGGAGGGGTTAAATGAAATTTATTAAAAATTATAAGAGTACGTTAATTCTTTTATTATCTATAATAATTGGAGCGATTATTGGCTTAATATTTGGAAGTAAAACTACTATATTAAAACCATTAGGAGATATCTTTATTAACTTATTATTTGTGGTAATTGTGCCATTAATATTCTTAACAATAACATCATCCATTATTAAAATGGATAGTCCAAAAAGATTAGGTAAAATAATGAGTAGAATAGTTATTACTTTTATTATTATGAGTTTAATAGCGTCTTTAATAGGAATAGTGGTAACTAAAAATGTAAATTTAGTAGAAAAGAATAATTCTGATTTAATCGGTTTATTAGATGAAAATAGTGTGGTAGATAATGATTTATCTTTACTTGAAAGAACGGCTAGTTTACTTACAGTAAGTGATTTTAATTTACTTTTATCTAAAGATAGTATTATACCTTTACTTTTAATTTCTATTATCTTTGGTCTTGCTTTAAGAAGTGCGAGTAAAGGGGAACGAGTAAAAGAAGTTATTTTAGGTTTAAATGAAACAGTTCTTAAAATGATTAATTATATAATGTATTATGCTCCAATTGGTCTTGGATGTTATATTGCTTCTTTAATTGGTACTTATGGAAGTACGATTGCAATGGGATTTTTAAAAACCTTTATTGTTTATACTTTAACGTGTTTATTTGTTTATTTTATTGTTTATTCTCTTTACATTATTTTAGTTAGTGGTGTTTCTGGTTTAAAAAGATATTGGTTAAATATTTTACCACCCACTATTACTTCTTTAGCTACTTGTTCTTCGGCTGCATCCATTCCGGTAAATGTAACGAGTACGAAAAAGATGGGTATCTCAAGTGATATTTGTGAGGCTACGATTCCGATGGGAACGAGTTTTCATAAAGATGGTTCCGTTATCGGTAGTGTCTTTAAAGTTATGTTTTTAGTTTATTTATTTAATATTAAACCAAGTTTAGGTACCATTATTTTGGTATCTATTCTAGCCACGTTATTAATTACCGCAGTACCTGTTGGTGGTGGAACTATATCTGAGGCCTTTATTTTAAGTTTTTTAGGGCTTCCTGTCTCTGCTTTACCAATTCTTACGATTATTGCCACGATTATTGATGCCCCAGCCACGGTTTTAAATGTTGTCGGTGATAGTGCTTCTTCATTCATTGTTAGTAGAATGGTTGATGGTAAAAATTTTTTAAAAGTTAAGGATTAGAAAATAATCCTTTTTTCATGGACAAAATGGATGATTTGTGTTATCATACTCCTAGTTTTTGGGGGTAAATATGACTAGAAAGAATAAAAAGTTAGAACTAAAAATCTATGAACTTTTGGGAATTAAAATTTTTAAAAAATTAATTTTAAAAATAGGTTTTTTGATGGCTTTTATTCCTTGTTATATTGAATCTAAAAGTATGGAAGAAGCGATTAATTTAGCTCATAAGCATGCTTTTAATTATACTTTGGGAGATGCGGTTACTTTAGAAAAAATAAGGAAGTTTAAAAAGATGCTTTTTGTAAATGGAACATTCTACTTTGTCAAATTAGTTATTAGTTTAGAATTGTTATTAGAACTTGGTCATGTTTCTATATTACTTTATTTATTTTGTCTATATGGCCTTATTAAAAATGCTTATTGTGTGATGTTACAAAGATATAATCAAATAAGAATAAACGAAGTATTAGAAAAAGGGCATAACTTAGAAGAAAAAAGAAAGAATAATCTAAAAGAAGAATTAGAAGAAGAAAATGATTTATTACTTAATAATACTTATAAATTATATCAAGAAGAGAATTTGAATTTTAAATTATTTTTAGAAAGAGCTAGTTATCAAGAATTAAAAGATTTTAAAAATTATTTAACCATGGTTAAAAGGGAACAAATTGAAGAAAGTAAACCCTTAACATTAAATTTAAGAAGATAGTCATATCTTCTTATTTTGTGGTATAATTAAAGTGGAGGCTAGGATATGTTAGATTATATAATAATTGGTTTAATTGCTTTAGTTGTTATTTTATTAATTATCTTAATTTTAAAAAATAATGGTAGTAAAGATACTATTGAAAGATTAGGTAAATTAGAAACGGCTTTAACTAAAGAAATTGGCGATTTTAAACTTAATTTTAGTAAAGATTTACGAAGTGATTTTGAAGTCTTAGATAATAAAATAGAATATAAATTAAATGTTATTAATGATCGGGTTAATAAAGAATTAAATGATAATTTTGAAAAAAGTAATAAAACATTTATGAATGTTTTAGAAAGATTAAATAAAATCGATGAAGCCCAAAAGAAAATCGATGGTTTAAATAGTGAAATAGTGTCATTACAAAGTGTTTTAACGGATAAGAAGACAAGAGGTACATTTGGAGAAGTAAACCTAGAATACATCTTAAATAATGCTTTTGGACCTAAAGAAACAGGTATTTATAGTATTCAACATAAAATGAGTAATGGTAGTATTGCCGATTGTCTTTTATATGCCCCATCACCTTTAGGAACTATTGCGATAGATAGTAAGTTTCCTTTAGAAAACTATCAAAGAATGGTGGATAAAAATCGTAGTAAAGATGAGCGTGATAGTTATGAAAAAAGTTTTGTAAGTGATGTTAAAAAACATATTAACGATATTAAAGATAAGTATATAATTCCGGGAGAAACTACGGAAGAGGCCATTATGTTTTTACCAGCGGAAGCCATTTTTGCCGAGATTAATGCCTACCATCCTGAATTAATTAATTATGCTTATAACAATAAAGTTTGGATTACGGGCCCAACGACTTTAATTAGTACATTATCGATTATTAGTATGATTTTAAAGAATATGGAAAGAGATAAATATGCGAAAGTTATTCATGAAGAATTAGACAAATTGGGTGTTGAATTTGGTCGTTATAAAGAAAGATGGGATAAACTATCTAGAAGTGTTAAAAGTGTTAATCAAAGCCTAGATGAACTGCATACCACAACCGAAAAGATAACGAAAAGATTTGAAAGTATTAAAAATGCCGAGATTGATAAATTAAAAAATGATAAAGAATTAGAAATAGATTTTAAGAGTGATGAAGATGAAACTGTACCTAATTAGTAATAATGCTTTATTTAATAATTTAAATTATAATTATGATACTCCTTTAGATCCTATTAGGGCTTTAAGACCTTTAAGTATTGAAGGGGAAAGAGTAGCCCAAAAAATTGCGGAAGAAAAATGTTTTAATAATATCGAAAGTATTTATTCTTCAACCTTTAGTAGTGCTATATCAACTTCTAAATATTTAAGTCAAAAGTTAGATTTAGAAGTTTATCTAGATAGTAAATTAAATGATGTCAAAGTAGGTATTTTGGGCACTAAAAGTATGCCAATGCTTAAAGGTATTCAAGAAAGAGAATTTACTTATAAACTTGAAGGTGGAGAATCTTTAATTGAAGCATCTAATAGAATGGACTTTATTATTAAAGGGTTAGCTAATAAAGGAAAAGAACCCGCAATATTTACGCATAAAAGAGCTATTTTAGCCTTTTTACTTAAATATACTAAAATAGATTATAATTTAGATGATAACTTAGTTTTAATTTATAATGATAATATTATTTATGATGATAATGATGATTTATATAATATTTATGAAATAGAAATAAATAATGAAGAAATAACTAGTATTAGATTAATTTAAAAAGTACAAAGGATAAAACTTTGTACTTTATTTTTAAAATAAGCGGAAACATAGTCTACGACAAATACTATCGAATTTTTTTTAATTTTTTTTTAATTATTTCTCAGGTCTTGAAATAATATTTGAAAATCGGACAAAATTTTTAGCCTATGTTTCCAAATAAAATTATATTACAATCCTAAAAAAAATAAAAGGGAGCCAGAAGTCCTCTTTTATTGTATAATATAGATAGGTAATCTTGATATAAGTGTTAGGTATGGCTACAATAGTCCTTATTACAATGCGTGGATTGTGTATTCGAACGGCAACTTGGACTGGAACAATAATGTGAGCAATACGTTTGCGGTTCGCCTTAAGCCTTCTATAACTTGAATGAATATATGGCTATGGCTATATACTATGGAAGATAGAAGACAAAGATTATCTAGGAATATATTTCCAAATTAAAAACGGAGATGATATATTTTACGAAATATATCTATTACTCCGTTATTTTTATGTGTTTTTACAACAAATGTGTTCTTTTTTTAAACAAATTTCGCGAAAAAAAAGGAAATCAGAGATTTTTTTACAATAATATAAGTGAAGGGAGAAATATATGATATTATAAAAATCATATAAATATTTTACAACATGACAGCATTAAAAGTAGCAAATTTATTAAAAATTTATATCGATGAGTCTGGTGATTTTGGAACAAGTAAAGGTTCATCTAAGTTTTATTTAGTCTCATTTGTTTTATATAATCCAAAATATGATATAGCAAAAGAAATAAATGATTTAAATAAAAGATTAAAAAGGATTGGTTATGATGGAATGGTTCATACAGCCAATCTAATTAACAATAGAGGAGAATATAGTAAAATGCCTTTAAATGTAAGAAAAAGTATTTTTAATGCTTTATATTTGTTTGCCAAAAAAATTGAAGCAAAATATTTTACACTTATAATTGATAAAAAATATGCTAGTAATTTAAAAACATTAAAAAAGAAAATCTATAATGAAATAAATAATATGATAAAAAGAAATGAAAAATATTTTAGTAAGTTCAATAAAATAGAAGTATATTATGACAATGGTCAAAATGATTTAGGAAAAGTAATAGATAAAGTATTTAAAGAAAACTTTGAAAATTATGAACACATAGTAGAATTTGACCATGTTGAAAATAGATTATTTCAAATAGCAGATATGTTAACTTACATAGATAAAGTTGATTACAAGTATCAAAACAAATCAAATTATTCAAATCATGAAATTTATTTCCTTGAAAAAGATGAAATGAGAAATATAATAAGAGAGTTATCAAGAAAAAGATTATAGAATTATAAAAGCAACCAAAAAGGTTGCAATTATAAGCGGCGCCTAGCGCCAACACGGATCGAGCCACTTAACTGGCTCGGGGAGATATAAAATAAATATCTTTATTTATATTATATTCCTTTGACAACTTAATTATACAATAAATGATACATAAAGTAAAGGGGTAATTTTAAAAAATTAAAATTAAAATTATTCAGTTGTGTCAATGGTAATCCATTCAGTTGTTCCACATTCTGTACATATTTGAGGCACTAAAACCTTTTTTCCTTTAGGAAGATCAATTTTCTTTTCCAAAGTAACACATAAAAGGCCTGTTTCTTCATCAATATAGCATCTTCCTTGCGTTTGAGACTCTTGGCACTTACTACATCCTGGTTTTTTCATTTCTATCACCATTAATATTATGAACTAAAATAACTATAATTATTCTTTTAAATAAGGTATAATTATATATAGGTGATTTAGATGGAATATAAAATTAAAGCACGTGTTAGTAATAGACATGTTCATTTAACTAAAGAAGTATATGATAAATTGTTTGATGATGAAATTGAAGTACGTAATTATTTAAATCAAGAAGGTGAGTTTGCCTCAACTAAAACGTTAACTATTTCAAGTGGAAATAAAAAAATCGAAAATGTAAGAGTATTGGGTCCATTCCGTCCTTATAATCAAATTGAAGTATCTAAACTTGATGCCAGAAATTTAGGTTTAAATCCTCCAGTAAGAAGAAGTGGTGATTTAGATGATAGCTTAGATATTACTTTAGAAACACCAAAAGATAAAGTAACAGTTAAAGGTTTAATTATTGCTAATCGTCATGTTCATATCAATGCAAAAAATGCTTCTAATTATGGCATTAAAGATGGGGATATGGTAAATATTCAAATTGGGGGAGAGAAAAAAGGTATAATTGAAGCGATGGTTAAGGTGAGTGATAATGGCTATTATGAACTCCATTTAGATACGGATGACGCTAATGCCTTTTTATTGAATGATAATGATGAAGTAACAATGATAGTAAAATAAGGTGGTTTTATGAAGTGGAAAATCGGAAATGTGGAAATTGCCAATAGATATGTTTTAGCGCCCATGGCGGGAATTACCAGTACTTCATATAGAAGTATTTGTAAAAAGATGGGGGCTGGTCTTGTTGTGGGAGAAATGGTTTCCGATAAGGCTTTAGTTTATGAATCGAAAAAAACTTATGAACTTTTAAAAATGGATGAATTAGAAAGACCTATTTCTGAGCAGATTTTTGGAAGTGACCCGGAAACGATGGCTAAGGCCGCTAAAATAGTGGAAGATTATATGCATCCCGATATCATAGATATTAATATGGGTTGTCCCGTTCCTAAAGTAGCTATTAAAAATGAAGCAGGAAGTGCTCTTTTAAAAAATCCCGAAAAGGTAAGAGAAATAGTTTCAGCCGTAGTTAAAGCCGTTTCGGTTCCGGTTACAGTCAAAATTCGAATTGGCTGGGATAATGAGCATATTAATGCTGTTAAAATCGCCAAAATATGTGAAGAAGCAGGGGCTAAGGCTATCTTTGTTCACGGAAGAACTAGAAGTGAAGGATATACCGGTCATGCTCATTTAGATGTCATAAAAGAAGTAGTCGATGCTGTAAACATTCCAGTTATTGGTAATGGCGATATTACTAGTTGTTATGATGCTAAAAATATGTTAGATTATTGTGGATGTACGGCAGTCATGATTGGAAGAGGAGCCTTAGGTAATCCATGGATTTTTAGAGATTGTATTGATTATATCGATAATAATAAAGAAATAAAAAAAGTAAGTATTGAAGAGAAAAAAGAGATGATGAAAAAAAATATCCAAGAAATAGTCAAGGAAAAAGGCGAAAAATTAGGTATTTTAAATTTAAGAACAATTCTCATGTATTATTTAAAAGGACTACCTAATACCAAAAATTTAAAACTAGAAATATGTAAATGTGAAAGTGTGGATGAACTACTTAAATTAATTGATGATTATAAAGGAGAATAAAATGGCGATTCAGGATTATGATTTAATTATTTGTGAAGAAAGTTTCAAAATGGCTATTCTAGATTATGCTTCTAGTAACCATCTTCTTTTAAATGCCAAAATAATGTCCAAGAAGGAATTTTTCCAAGAATATTTTTTTAAGACATCGGCTAAGACACTTAGTTATGTGGTAAAGAAATATAAAGTAAAAGTTAGCATTGCTAAAATGTATTTAGATAATTTATATTTTGTTTTAGATAAAGATTATCATAATCCTAAATTACAATTTTTAAGTAATTTAAAAAAAGATTTACTTAATCATAACTTACTTAAAATAAATCCTTATTTTAAAAGTTATTTAGAAAATAAAAAAATATTAGTAAGGGGTTATCTTACAATAGAAAAATGGGAAGAAGAAATATTTAATGAATATGATGTTACTTATGAAACAAAAGAGTCCTTAAAAAGATTAGAAAAAGTTTATGAATTTAAAACATTAGAAGCAGAAATTAATTATGTGGCCGAATATATTGCTTCTTTAATTGATCAAGGAATAGATGTTAATCATATTAAATTAATGAATGTGGATAAATCTTATTATAGAGAATTAGAAAGAATATTTAACTATTACCATATTCCTCTTAATATTCCTTCAATTACTAATTTATTGGGGCTTGATATAACCCAAAAGTTTTTAGAATCTTTAAATACTAATTCTTTAGAGGAATCTCTTAATTTAATTAAAGATGAAAATGAAGAAGTCGTTCGGAAAATTATCAATATTTTAAATAATTATGTCCAAATAGAAAATAAAGAAGATATTATTCCTTTAATTAAAGAAGATTTTAAAAATACCCATTTAAATTTAACTAAATTAGATAAATCTATTAAATTTATTAGTATTGATGATTATGTAAGTTCTAATGACTATGTTATTCTAATGAATTTTACTTCCTCTAGTATGCCATCTTATAAAAAAGATGAAGATTATATTACGGATAATTTAAAAGATGAAGTAAGTTTATATAGTACTTATGAGTATAATAAAACTTTAAAAAATAACGTTATTCAAAAATTAGAAAGTATAAATAATTTAGTAATTACTTATAAATTAGAAGATGATAAAGAAATATTTTATCCTTCTAGTTTAGTTGGTTTATTAGATTTAGAAGTTATTAAAAATTATAAACTACCAAACATTCATTATTCATCTTCTTATGATTTAGTTAAATATACTTATGAGCTTGATAACTTTAAAAAATATGGTCTTATTAGTGAAGATTTAAAAGTATATCAAAACAATTTAGAAAATCCCACTTATAAAACTTATGACCATACTTTTAAAGGTATTGATAATAAGTCTTTAAAAGAGTATTTAGGTAAGGGCTTAACTTTATCTTATTCTTCATTAAATAATTATAATAAATGTGCTTTTCGGTATTATTTAGATAATGTTTTAAAATTAGACCCTTTTGAAGAAACTTTTGATACATTTATTGGTTCTTTATTTCATGATGTTTTAGAAAAATGTTTAAATAATGATAATGATATAAAAGAAGAAGTAAATAATTATCTCCATTTAAAAGAGAAAGTATTAACCCCTAAAGAGAAGTTTTATGTTAGTAAACTAATGAATGATTTAAAATTTGTCATAGATTATTTAAAAGATGAAAAGAAGTATATTAGCCTAGATAAAGAATACCATGAAAAATATATAAGTATAAAAAAAGATAAAGATATTCCCGTTAAATTTGTGGGATTTGTCGATAAGATTTTATATAAAGAGATGAGTGATGCCACAATTGTCTCAATTATGGATTATAAAACGGGTTTAGTGGATATTAATTTAAATTATGTTCCATATGGTATGTCTTTACAACTACCTATTTATCTTTATTTAGTAAGTAAATCGCATTTATTTAAAAATCCTTTATATGCTGGATTTTACTTGCAAAATATTTTGGATAAGAATTTAAAAAGAAGTGATGATTATATTAAAGCCCGTCAAGATAGTTTAAAATTAAAAGGTTATTCGAATAAAGATTTAAGTATTTTAAAATATTTAGATAGTAGTATGCCAAATAGTGAAATTATTAAAGGCTTAAGATTAAAAAGTGATGGGGATTTTTATTCCACTAGTAAAGTTTTAAGTAATGAAGAGATTAATAAATTAATAGAGATAACGGAGAATATTATCGATAAAAGTATCGAAAGTATTTTGAGTGGGGATTTTTCCATTAATCCGAAAAGAATTGGCTATGATAAAAATGTTGGTTGCCAATATTGTCCTTTTAAAGATATTTGTTATAAGGAAGAAGCAGACTTCATCACTTTAGAGGACCAAAAAGATTTAGCCTTTTTAGGAGGTATTTAATATGGCTTGGACTAAAGAACAAGAAAGAGCAATTTATGAACATGGTAAAAATATAATTGTTTCGGCGGGAGCAGGTTCCGGTAAAACAGCCGTTTTAACAGAAAGAGTAATTGAAAAATTAAAAAGTGGTATTAACATAAATAAACTTTTAATTTTAACTTTTACAAATGCGGCGGCGGCCGAGATGAAAGACCGCATAAGAAAAAGTATTAGGGATTATCCAGAATTAAAAGAAAGTTTAGATTACTTGGAAAGCGCTTACATTACCACCTTTGATGCTTATACATTATCCCTTATTAAAAAATATAATGATGTTTTAAATGTGTCTAAAGATTTACAAATTATTGATGATAGTATTATAAGAGTCATAAAGGCTCGTTATATGGAAGAAATTTTTGAAGATTTATACAAAAAGGAAGATGCCGAATTTTTAAAGTTCTTAGATATATTTACCATTAAAAATGATAGAGAAATTAAAAATGATCTTTTGGAAATCTATGAAAAATTATCTTTAGTTAGTGATTTAGATAGTTTTTTAGATAATTATTTTGATGTCTATTTTAATTCCCAAAATGAAGAAAAATATTTCCAAGAATATGCAGAGGTTTTAAGAAAATATTTAGAAGAAATAGAAACTAATTTATATTATTTAGAAAATAGTGATTATCCCGATTATTATGAAGAAATGGTAAAATCTTTAGAAAAACTTTTAATTAGCAAAACTTATGATGAAATTAAAGAAAATATAAATGTTTCTATTCCGAGAAGACCAAGAGGTAGTGAAGAGATAAAAGAATATAAAGAGAATATAGATAATGTTCTTAAAGATTTAAAAAATGAATTAAGATTTAAAGATGAAAAAGAAATTAAAGAAACTTTAGATAGTACTAAAGCTACAATAAAAGTTATTATTAAGATTATCAAGAAGTTTAAATTAAAATTAGATAAATATAAAGAAGATAATGATTTATATGAATTTATTGATATTTCGAAAATGGCTATTAAACTTCTTAAAGATAATCCCCATATTTTAGAAGAAGTTAAAAATAGTTTTCAAGAAATATGTGTGGATGAATATCAAGATACTAATGATTTACAAGAAGAATTTATTAGTTTAATAGAAAACGATAATGTCTATATGGTTGGAGATATCAAACAATCTATCTATGGCTTTCGGAATGCTAATCCGGAAATATTTAAAGCTAAATATGATTCATATAAAGATGGGAAAAAAGGAATTAGAATTGATTTATTAAAAAATTTCCGGTCCCGAAAAGAAGTTATCAAAGGTATAAATGATATCTTCAATTTAATCATGGATGACGCTATTGGGGGTGCCAGTTACCGGGAAGAACACCAAATGAATTTTGGGAACGAAGTATATGAAAAAAATGCCAAAGAAAATAATGATTTGGAAATTATAAGTTATCCTGTAAGTGATGAATATAACAATAATGAAATTGAGGCCTTTTATATTGCAAGAGATATCTTAAAAAAGATTAAAGGTAATTATCAAGTAATTGATAAAGATACGAAAAAGTTAAGATGCATTACTTATAAAGATTTTTGTATTATAATGGACCGAGGAACAGATTTTACTCTTTATAAAAAAATATTTGAATACTTAAATATTCCTTTAGAGATATGGGAAGATAAAGCCTTAACTAAAGATATTGATATCAATATAATCTATAATATTCTTAACTTAATTTTAAAAATTAAAGATAATATCTTTGATTTTGAATTTAAGTATTCATTTATGAGTATCGGAAGAAGTTTCTTATTTAGTTATCCTGATAAGGAAATATTTGAAATTTTAAAGAATGAAAGTTACAAAGATACCACTCTTTATAAAATAGCTTTAGATATTTCTTTAAACTTAGATAACTTAACAAGTTATGATTTAATAAAAGAAGTTATAGATAAATTTCATATTAATGAAAAATTAATAACTATTGGAGACGTAAAAGAACACATAAGAAGAATTGATAGTATTTTAGAAATGGCCAAAAACTTAAGTGATATGGGTTACAATAAACAAGAATTTTTGGGTGTCTTAAAAGATTTAATTAATAGTAAAGATACCACTAAATTTAAAAGTCGAAATAGCACTGATAATGCAGTAAAAATTATGAATATTCATAAATCAAAAGGTTTAGAATTTAGCATTTGTTACTATAGTGGTTATTATAAATTATTTAATATTGAGGATGTAAAAAGTCGCTTTATTTTTGATAAAGAGTATGGTTTAATTGTTCCTTTCTTTAAAGAAGGACTAGATAATACTATCCTTTATTCCTTATTTAAAAATAAATATTTAATAGAAAACATTTCGGAAAGGATTAGACTTTTATATGTGGCTTTAACAAGAGCTAAAGAAAAAATGGTTATTGTGGCCCCATTAAATGCCGATAATTATATAAGTGGAATAGTTCCTTATCAAATAAGAAGTAAATATAATTCTTTCTTAAGTATTTTAAATTCCATTTCTTTGAATTTAAAAGAATATACTCATAATCTAAATATTGAAGATTTAAAAATATCTAAAAATTATTTATTAGATAATGAAAAAGAATTTGAAAAACTAACTAGTAAGGAAGTAATTACTTATAAAAGTATCAATGTAGAAGTTAAAGAAGTTAAAAGAGTTAGAGCATCAAAAGAAGAAGTAAGACTTAATACCCTAGAGGAAAAAACCGCCATGAGTAAGGGAGAAGATGCCCATAAGATTTTCGAATTAACTGATTTTAGAAATGTTTCAAAAGATAATAAATATTATGAAAATATTAATTATTTAAAAGATAAATTAAATATTAATGAAAATACGAAAATATATAAAGAATATGAATTTACTTATCAAAATAATAATGCTTTGTATCATGGAATAATTGACCTTTTATTAGTATATCAAGATAAAATAGTTATTGTGGATTATAAACTGGCTAATACCGAAGATGAAGCCTATTTAGAGCAATTAAAAGTTTATTATAACTATCTTAAATATTTATTTAATAAAGATATTTATATTTATTTATATAGTATAGAGAATAATAAACTTACAGAAAAACATCTTAAAGAAACAGTTAGATAGCCATTGAATTGACATTGTTTGACATTTATGGTATAATTAAAGTACGTGTAAGGGGGATATAAAAAATGAATGAAACAGTTAAAAAAGGGTTAACATTTGTTGGAGTCGCTAGTATTTTAGGACTTGCTATAGCATCTTGTAAATTGATTCAAAATTCCAAAGAAAAACTAGATAAAGAAGAAAAGATGATGACTTTACCTTCAGGCTACACTTTACAAAGTAAAGATGGAGAAGTTATTGGTGTTAAAACCATAATGGGTGAAGATGGAGTAGTTAAAGAAGATTATAGGACTCCAGCTATCTTTAATCTATATGAAGATGGTAAGGTTACTAAATATATTCAAAGGTATGATTATGAAACTAATACTTTTGTAAGAGAAGAATACATTGAAGAAGACCAAATAAAAAGTAGATAAAAAAATAAAAGTTGCAAATCGGGCAACTTTATTTTTTGTCTAAAAGATAAAGTCCTACTTCATTAACGGGACCTGCTCCAATAGTTAAGACTAAATCATTATCTTGAACGTTTTCTTTTAAATATTTGACTATTTTCTCAAATGTGGGAATATAACAGACATTAGGGTTATCTTTTTTAATAAGTTCAACTAAATCTTCTTCTTTAACATTATATATATTAGTTTCTCTCGCCGGATATATTGGAGCAATAATAACATTATCAAATTTTTTTAAGATATCCGCAAATTCTTCTAAATGTTCTTTAGTCCGAGAATAAGTATGGGATTGAAATATGGCCCAGTTTTGATGACACTTAATACTTTTGGCAGCATTATAAGTAGAAGTTATTTCGGTTGGATGATGCGCATAATCATCATAAACTAATATGTTATCTTTATATTTGCCAATATATTCAAATCTTCTTTCTACACCATGATATTCATTAATACCTTTGATAATCGCTTCTTTATCCACATTATGAACTAAACACATTAAAACAGAAGCTAGAGCATTATAAATATTATGTTTACCTAAAACGCTTAAATGCAAAGATAAATATAATTCATTTTTAAAGTAGACATCAAATATAGGATGACCTAATTCATCATAAGTAATATTTTTGGCTACTAAATCGGCATCACTATTAATTCCATAAGTATAAATATTAGTATCTGGTAACTCTAAGCTCATAGTATTTTCATCATCCCTATTAATAATTAAATTACCATTCTTTGGTAGTTTATGGATATATTTCGTGAAAGATACTTTAATATTATCTAAATTTTTAAAATAATCTAAATGATCATCATCAATATTTAAAACAATGGCACTTGTAGGACAAAAAGATAAGAAACTATCTTTGTATTCACAGGCTTCCATAATAAAGTAATCATGACCTCCCACATAGTAGTTCGCATTAATCTTGGGTAATATTGCCCCGATTTGAATAGTCGTAGGTAGTTTTGCTTCCAAAAAAACCGAAGAAATCATTCCGGTAGTGGTACTTTTGCCATGCGTTCCCGAAATACATAAAACATGTTTATATTCTTTGGTAAGTTCGCCGAGAAATTCGGCCCTTTCAAAAGTTGGTTTCTTAAGTTCTCTTGCTCTTTTTAATTCTTCATTATCTTCACTAATCGCCGCCGTATAAACAACCATATCAGATGCATCAATATTATCTGGGTTGGTGCCAATAGTTATTTTGATGCCTTTTTCTTCTAAAGCTTTAACAACTTTTGACTCTTGCATATCCGAACCGGTAACAATAGCCCCCATACTTTGGATAATCTCGGCAATTCCACTCATGGAAATACCCCCAATTCCAATAAAGTGAATAGTTTTATCTTTATACATATAAACCTCCTTAATAAATTATATAAATATATTATAATCTTTAAGATAAAAGATAGCAATAAAAAGTACCAAAATATCATTTACTAATATTGACAAAAATTAATTTGTAAAACGAACAAAAAAATTTTTAAAAAGAGGAAAAAAATAATTACTAGGTAGAACCTTAATAAAAATGTTTTTTTATGAAAAAAAATTCAAAATTTGTAATTGTTCGATTTACAAAAACGAAATTTTTTGCAAAAAAAACATTGCTAAAAGAAGTCCTTTATGAGTATAATGGTATTGTAAATGGGAGAGGTAAAAAATGATTAAAGATGTAGTAGGTAACGATTTAATTGTCGTTAAGAGAAGTGGCCAAAGAGTGCCTTTCAATGAGGCCAAAATAGCCCTTGCTATAAAAAAAGGCTACGATAGTGTATATGATGACTATGATGAAAAAATAGTTAATAAAGTTAAAGAAAAAGTTCTTAAATATATTGAAAAAGAATACGAAGAAAGAAAAACAATTGGAATTGAAGAAATTCAAGATATTATTGAAAAAGAACTTAAAAAAACAGATGAAGAAGTTTATAAATCTTTCTCCGAATATAGAGAGAGAAGAAATGCCTCAAGAGAAGTGTTTGCTGTTAAACAACAACATAAATTTGTTAAAGCAATTGAATCTTTAGGACTAAAAAGTAGTAAAGAAGAAAACTTGAAAAGAGAAAATGCCAATGTTGATGGCGATGGTCCCATGGGAACAATGCTTCATTTTGGTTCAACGGTTTCGAAAGAATTTGCGAAAGCTTATCTTATGGATGCGAAATACGCCAGAGCCCATGATGAAGGAGCCATTCATATTCATGATTTAGACTTCTGGGCAATGGGTACAACCACCTGTAACCAAATTGATTTAGACAAATTATTTAAAAATGGATTTACTACCGGACATGGTTTTTTAAGAACACCAAATGATATAATGAGTTATACCGCTTTAGCGGCCATTTGTATTCAAGCTAATCAAAATGATCAACATGGTGGTCAAAGTATTCCAATGTTTGATTACTATATGGCTCCGGGAGTTAAGAAAACATTTAAGAAACAATTAAAACAAATGACTTATGATTACCTAGATTTAGAAGGCTTCTTAGGTAATGTTGATTTTGATAAAGTAGAGGAAGTTATTAATAATTTAGATACCATAGATATTGATGCTAAAGAAGTATTTAAAGATTTTATAACTAGTGAAAGATTAGAAGAATTATTTGTTAAAAGTTATGATAAGGCCTTAGCGAAAACAGACAGAATTACTTACCAAGCTATGGAAGCATTTATTCATAATTTAAATACAATGCATTCAAGAGCTGGTGCCCAAGTTCCGTTCTCATCCGTAAACTTTGGAACCGATACATCTCCAGAAGGAAGAATGGTTATAAAGAATTTCTTACTAGCTACAGACGAAGGTTTAGGACATGGAGAAACACCAATCTTCCCAATATCTATCTTCAAATTAAAAGAAGGAGTTAGTTATAATAAGGAAGATCCTAACTATGATTTATTCAAACTAGCTTGTAAAGTATCAGCTAAAAGATTATTCCCTAATTTCTCATTTTTGGATTCTTCATTCAATAAACCTTATTTAAAAGAGGGAGATCCTAAAACAGAAGTTGGTTATATGGGATGTCGGACGAGAGTAATTGGTAACGTTTGCTATCCGGATAAAGAAATTACCCCAGGAAGAGGAAACTTATCATTTACGACCATTAATTTACCAAGACTTGGAATAAAATATGGGATTGTTGATGGCACCAGAACAAAAGCCGACATGAAAGGATTCTACCAAGAACTTGATGATTTATTAGAACTTTGTAAAGGTCAATTACTGCAAAGATTCGATGTTCAATGTAGTAAAGGAGTCGAGAATTTTAAATTCTTACTTGGAGCTCATGTTTGGCTTGATTCCGAAAAACTTGAACCAGGCCAAAAAATTAGAAAAATATTAAAACACGGAACATTATCTATTGGCTTTATCGGCCTTGCGGAATGTTTAAAAGCCTTAATCGGCGAACATCATGGGGAATCAGAAAAAGCCCAAAAGTTAGGTTTAGAAATTGTAAGTTACATGCGTAAAAAATGTGACGAATATAGTCAAGAAATGAAGTTAAACTTCACTTGTCTTGCCACTCCAGCTGAAGGTTTAAGTGGTCGTTTCGTAGGGATTGACCGTTCAATCTATGGTAAGATTAAAGGAGTAACAGATAGAGAATATTATACCAATTCTTTCCACGTTCCAGTTTATTACCATACAACTATTCAACATAAACTAGAAGTAGAAGGAAAATATCATAAATTAACAAATGCGGGCCATATTTCTTATATTGAAATAGATGGCGATACTGCAAACAATGTGGAAGCATTTGAAAGAATTATTAGGGTAATGCATGATAACGATATTGGGTATGGGGCTGTTAACCATCCAGTAGATCGGGACCCAGTTTGTGGTTATGTCGGAGTTATCAATGATGTATGTCCAAGATGTGGAAGAAAGAATTTCGAAGGCGTACCACTTGAAAGAATAACAAGTCTTAATTGTGATTGCTAATAAAAAGAAGGAGGAAATATTATGGAAGCACAAAAAAGAGTAAAAACTATCGGGGAAGGTGTTGGTTTTGAAAGAATTAGAAGAATTACAGGTTATTTAGTAGGAACAACAGAAAGATTTAATAATGCCAAAAAGGCTGAGGAACAAGATAGAGTAAAACATACAGGTGTCAAAGAAATGTTCCAAGATAAAAAGGCAGCCTAAAATAAAGTATGACAATCAGACTCGCGGCTCCTATTCAAAGTGATAGTGTCGTTGATGGATATGGTGTAAGGGCAGTTATTTGGACACAAGGTTGTTCCCATAATTGTCCTTTTTGTCAAAATCCTCAAACTCACGATTTTAAGGGAGGAGCTGAATTTACTTTAGAAGAAATCTTTGAGGAAATTAAAAACTTAAAAAATCAAGATGGAATTACTTTATCTGGAGGAGACCCTTTATACCAAATTGAACCGGTAATGGAAATTGCTAAATTTGCTAAAGGCATAGGTTTAAATGTTTGGTGTTATACGGGATTTACTTATGAACAAATTCTTAAAATGGGGGAAAAGAATCCGAAATATTTAGAATTATTAGATTATCTTGATGTTTTAGTAGATGGTCTATTTGTAAATGATTTAAAAGACTTAAATCTTTTATTTAGAGGCTCTAGTAATCAAAGATTAATTGATGTTCCGAAAACATTAAAAAATAAAAAAGTTACCATACTTCCTGAAAGTGATGGAATTATGGAAAAATTTCAAAAAAAACCCAAAACATATATTTAGAAGGCTTAAAGCCTTTTTTATATAATAAGAAAGTCATACAAAAAAGTGAAATTGTGTCTTGACATTCATTTGTTCGTATAGTATAATTAAAATGTACCTAGGGAAAATAAAAAAATAAAAGCAAGTACGGCGGCAACCGTCGGAAATATGGCCTGTGGAGGAGTAACATCCTAAGAAGCAGGAAAGATAAGCCGTGAGGCAAAACATAGGTGAAACGAAATAAATTTATTTATTGAGTTTTACTTTTGTTCTAGGCTTGTATTATAATTAACAAGTTGTTTAATTCATAAAATATAAAAGTGGAAAATTTTGAAAAACTTTAAGATAAAATATTGTCTCCAAAAGATGTTTTTGGTATAATAATATCTACCTTTAGAAATATTAAAAAATTATTTAAAAAAGGGGGATTTTAAATGATAAATAAATTTAAATATTTTCTTAGTGCTTTAATCGTAAGTTTAATGTTACCTATTTTAGTTTTAGCTAAAGAAGGTATTATTTTAAATGTTAGTCAAAATGATTTAAAACCAGGTGATGAAATTACTGTTACAGCAACTCTTCCTGAAGATATGGAAGCCTATGCTTTAATGGCTACTTTAAAATATGATGAAAATTATTTTGAAGTTTTAGATAGTGAAGATTTTGCTTCAGATAATGAAAATACTACTATTAGTTTTAGTGAATCCACCCATAAATTTGGGCTTATTAATAAATCTGGAAAAGTATCTGGTAATCTTTTTAATATTACTTTAAAAGTAAAAGAAGATTCACTAGGAGGAGATACGACCATTGCTCTTACTAATATTAAAGTCTCTGATGGCAGTAATATAATTAATTTTGATAAAGTATTATCTAGTGTGCATGTTACAGGAAATGCTAAAGATAATGAACTTGTAAATAATAACAAAGAAGAAGAAATAAATGATGATAATGAACCTTTAATCAAGGCCGTTAGTAATAAACCCGTTATTATTACTTTAAGTATTGCGGGTATTTTAGGTTTAATTTTACTTATTTATTTAGTAGTTAAATTTAAGGCTATAACTTTACTTATTGGTATTCTTGGTCTTGGGGAAATTGCTTTAGTCGTGGCTCTAGGTATTTTAGTTAATTTCAATTTAAATAAAAGAGATGTTAATAACGATGGAGTCAAAGATTATAATGATGCTCAAGAAATAATTGATTATTTAATTAATATAACTAGTGAAGAAGAGGAAGAGGTTTCTTCTAAAAAATCGGTAAAGAAACCATCTAATAATAACAATAATAGTAGCAATACTGAAGATAATACTGAAGAAGATAATAACAATTCAACTGAGCCAAATATTCCGGATTTAGATACCAATAATGATGGTAAAGTTGATCTTAATGATGCTGGTCATACCGCATCCGAAGTTAAAACAACAGTTAAAGTAAGCGACCCTTATAAAGAAAATGATTATTATGTTAAAAAAGGAGAAATTACTTTAAGATTTAGAGCGGAAGTAAGTCCTAAAGGAATTAGTTTATATAAAGTTAAAATAAATGATGAATTTTATGATGTTACCACTTCCGGAGAAGATTATGTTGTAACTATCATTGGGCATACGGAAGCTGGTGTTAAAACTTTTAAAATGACCGAAGTTTATACTAGTAATGATAAAGAAATTCCGGTTAATTTAACTATGGAAAGAGAAATTTTAAAAGAAGTACCTAGTGTTACTAATTTCAGTTATGATGAAGAAAATAAAAGTTTAAGTTTTGATATTTTAGATGAGGATAAAGTTTTAGAAAATGGTAAAGCTACTATCTTAAAAGATAATAAAGAAATTACTAGTATAGAAATAACACAAGATAAAAATGTCATTGAAAATTTAGAACTAATCGAAAATGATGAATATAAAATTGAAGTAAATGGTAGTTATGATTTAGATAAAGATAAGGATAATGATAAAAATAATTATCAAGATGAAATTATCTTTAGTCATACATTTAAACTTTTAAAAGATTATAATTTTACTTTAACTGGATTTTCAATTACCGATTCAGTGGTACCCGGAGAATTCCCAGTAGTGTCTTTTACAAGCACTAATAGAGTTAATGCTAAAATTGAAAGTGCTATGTTAAAAATAAATGACGCTGAGGCTCATGAATATTCCATTTCTAAAAAAGAAGGAAACAATTATGAAATAACTTTAACTAATGCTGATACTTCTTTTGGTAAACATACAGTTTCTTTAGAAAGTGTCGAATTAAATACTTTAAAATCATTTAAAAATAAAGAAGATTATACAGTAAATAATTTAACATATTATATTTTGAAAAGAGCTCCGAAAGCCGAAAATATTAATTTAGTCGATGAAGGCTCTAATCAAAAAATAAAAGTATCTTTTAAATTAGCGGATGAAGATAAAACTTTTAATGCTTTAAAAGTTGTTTTAGTAGATTCTTTAGGGAAGATAATTGATCAAAAAGTTCTTAGTGAAGAAGAAATTACTTATCACGAAGAACAAAATGTTCCAATTGAACTTTCTTATGAAAAGGAAACAGATGGCCTTTATACCGTAAGATTTTTAGCGAATTACACTCTAGGAGATAAGTATAAATATACTAATCAAAATATTGGAGAGGCCGAAATTCTTACCCATAGTGATGATATTTATATAAGTGAATTATTCTTTACTACTGATGGTAAAACTGATTCTAAAAATTATTATCCCGCTAAGGGTGAAAAAAACTATCAACTAGCGGTTACTACTTTTGTTGGTGATGCCATTAATAATTATGCTAAAGCCCATTATAAAAATGCGGCCTATCAAATAGTATCAAATATTACGATTAATGATTTAAATTATAGTGCCAGTGCTGTTTCGGGATTTAGTTATCGTTCGAGAGTATTCTTAAATGTTCCAAATACCTCAGGTGTTATGGAATTAAAAGTTAGCAGGGTGCAACTTGCTATTAATAACTACTATAATATTGTTAATGATTTTTATTCTGTTAATCCTAAAACAATTAAAATTGATGTTTTAAAAGATATGCCAAAAGTGGAAAATTTAATAATTAGTGATAATTATGAAAAGGAAGAAGTTACTTTTGATTTTGATATCATTTTAGATGAAAATGCTACTTCAAGTGAAGATGAATTTAAAGATGGACTTCTTAAACTTGGAGATAAAACTTATGAAGTTACAAGAGGACATAATCACATCATTTTAGAGGGCATTCCTAAAGATGAAATCTTAGACTTATTAATTACAGCTAGTTTTGATTTAGATACTGATGATGAAGATATTAACAAAATTACGGGTGATATAAACGAATATCAAAATAAGGAAATTTATAATATAAAATATGGTTTATTTAGTGAAGATACTTATAAAGATATTAGGATTACTGATGGTGCGTTAATTAGTAAAAAGAATAATGCATATTTTGAAAAAGAGGAAAATATTCGTTATGATTTTAATATTATTGGTTTAAATGAAGATTTAAATATGAATCCCGTAAAAGTTAAAATTGATAATAAAGAATATGATATTACTAAAACTAATACTGGTTACTCTTTAACTTTAAATGGTTATCCAAGTGCGGGTAAAAAAACACTTACTATTACGGATATTATTTTTGATAATGGTAAAGTAGTTACATTAAATAGTCCTTGTAAGTTTACCTTTGAAGTTTTAAAAGATGTCTTAAGAATTAAAGATTTTAGATATGAAGAAGAAGAAGATAGTGAAATTAAAATTTATACAACTCTAAAAGATAATGACCATACATTAATAGATAAGGCTATTGTGACAATTAAAGATGATAAAGGTAATGTAGAAACAAAAGAATATAATGAAGAATTAACAATTCCTAAAAAAGCTGATGTTTTAAGATATTATATTAAAATAAATGCTTCTTTTGATAGGGACCAAGAAAAACTAGATAATAGTGATAATTATCAAAATAATGTTACGGTTTTATCCGAAATAATAAATTTAGAGAAAAACAATATTGAATTAAAAGATATTATAGATATTAGTTTATATAAAATTGAAAAAGAAAATGGGGAAGAAATCATTTCTTTAATCAATGAAGTTTCTGTTTCGGATATTGAAAAAAAATATGCTAATTATTTTGTTGAAGTAGTGATGAATAATCTTCCTAGTGTAAGAGCCAGAATAAGAAGTGTTGCTACCGATAATAATCAATTAACATTTGATTTAGAATATGAATTTGTAACGCATGAAAATAAAAAAGAAACTAAAGAAATATTTATTCCTTTTGGGGAAATAGTAAATGGAAAAGCCAAAAATGAAGGACATCCGGATATCGCTTTAGCATCATTACTAGAAAAATTAAATAATAATGATAATATTAAATTAACTAAAGATTATGATGCTAGCGTTTTAAATCTTATGGGCGATTATTATATTAATGAATATACGGGTACCCTAGAGGGTAATGGTCATACCATTAAAAACTTAACTAAACCTTTATTTAATACCATAAGTGGTGGTAAAGTTAGTGATTTAAGACTAGAAGATATTAAGTTAAGTAATAGTAATGCGAGGGGTGCTTTAGCTAATACGGTTAAAAATGCAACGATTGAAAAAGTCTTAGTTAATAATTTAACCAAGGTTAGTGATGAGGCACAAGTAGGTACTTTAATCGGTTATGCGGAAAATTCGACGATTGAAAATTGCCGGGCAACAGGATTTAATATTTCCTTTAATAGCCATTATCAACAAATTGGTGGTTTAATCGGAAGATCTAATACATCCACAATTAAAAATTGTTATACTAGTGGAAAAATTAATGGTGGTTGGAACTTTAGAGGAGGCCTAATTGGCTACGCTATATCATCAACTGTGGAAAATAACTTTACAAATGTTTCCTTCTCATCTGGTTATGGTAATGTTTTATGTGGGGGTATTTTACAAGGTGATAGTAATAATACAATAAGAAACAATGTAAGTTTTACGACAGGTTATGCTAATGCTATTGCTAATACTAATAAAGTAAAAGAAAATAATTATTATTTAAGTGATGAAAGCACTAATGAAGAAGGAGCCCTTAACTTTACTAAAGAGGAAAATTTAATACATCTATTTGTCGATAAAGCCAAATTTTCCGAAGATATATGGGATTTTAGAAATGCCTCTTTGGAAAACTTGCCATCCTTTGCTTTTGAAAATAAGACTAAACTTGAAAAAGAAGATAATTATGAAGAAAGTAAAGAAATCTTATATCGTAATTTAATGCGTTTAATGCCCTTCTATGATAATGCGAAAATAATTGAAACGGGTAAAAATATTACCGATAGTGATTTAACAACAAAAGAAATTAAACATATTGTGCCAATATCTAAAGATGGCAGTCTAACTACCTATCTTACAACTGATGATTATAAAAAGATTAATAAAATTAAAATAATATTTACGGATAATACTACCAAAGAATATAATTTAAGTTTTGATAAAATATATGATATGGTGGTAACTTATCGTCTTAATGATTTAAATATTGATTATAATTATGGTCATTATGTTATTGATACTAATTCGCAAATCGTTAATAATTTAGTTAATTATTTAAAGAAATTAGATTATACCAACAATTTAGATATTTTAACTACTAATAATGATAGTAGAATATATAGAGATTTCTATAATGATGTTACTAGTCAAGAATTAAAAGAATTTGTTTTAAAATTCTTAGCTAATAGTAATTATACAAGTACATCAAGTGATGAAAGTATTAATAATTATCTAGAAAGAGAAATTAAAGATAAGCAAAGAATTGAAAAAGTATTATATGTTTATAATTACTTTAGAAGATTTTATGACTTAGATATTGATGGTATGAAGATATATGATTTTATGTTATTTAATATGGAAGGATTTGATAAGAGTTTAACTCCAAGTAAGATTGCTGATTTATTCTTAGAAGATGCAACTGGAGCTAACTTTAATACTAATGAAACCAATACTAAATATAATAAAGTTTTAAGTAGTTATACTAAACTTAATACGGTATCTAAATTATTAGAGTATCTTGTTACAAATCTTAGTGATTATGATATGGATGAATGGGTAAGAAGCGAGTTTAAAGGAATTTTAAGAGAACTTCCAGTATATGAAAATGAAGAAATATTATATACTTTATGGGATCATTTTAGTCATGAAGATAACAATAGTGGGCTTAATTACCGGGTTTACAACTTTGTTTTACCAATTTTAACTTTACCGGAAAATGCAGCTTATATAATTTCTAGTCCAGTTCAATTTATTATCGGGGCTCAAAGAACTTATATAACTGATCCATTTGATCCTGAACAACATGAAGCCTTTTTAGAAAAATTAGATTCATATACTACGAGAATGCAAAGTTATTATGAAACAGCTTATGCAATTTTAAAAGATTCAAAGTTATTTAATAACATGCATTTATTCCAAATTGATAAAAGAATTACGAAAAATGAGTATGGTATAGGAGTATCCAATACACCATATTCAACAACGGAACCATTCCATAAAAACTTTAATGAAGTTGTTAATTTATGGGCTGCGAATGCCGCGGTAAATGCTGCCGCTTGGGGTAGTTACATCGAATGGCAAGTGGCGGGTGTTTTAGATAGTACTCTAGCTACTGATGGAACTTTAGATGTTGGTCACGTAACTTATAAAACTTGGTCACACGAATCAGCCCATAATATTGATGCGAGATTATTCTTAAAGAATAACGGCAGAAGATTTGACTCTGGTGGAGAAGATTATGCTGATTCCTTCTTAATGCAAAGTTTTGAAGAATTTGGTATGGTTATGAATTTATCAATTAACTTTAATGATAATTTAAAAGTTGGTTCTAACCTTAGACCAGATAGAATAAATAGTGAAGATAAAATCTATGAATTTTATAATAGAGCCTTCAATACTATTTATACAATGGATTATCTTGAGGCCCTTGCTTTCTTAGAATTATCTGATGAACAAAAAGCCAATGTTGCTATTCAAGTAAGTTATCCAAATGAAAATTTACAATTTGCCCGTGTTGATGGTAAAGCCGATGGTGAGTTAACAGGTAAAACTTATGGTGAAGATGAATACGCAATCTATATGGCCAGAAGAAATACGAGATATAATCTTTTAACCGCTGATGATTTTGCTAATATGGAATTAAATTCTATTGATGATATCATTAAAAATAGATTAATGATTTATCCAGGAATAACTGGAGAATCTAATCGTGGTGTTAGTTTATATGGTGGCGAAGGATTTAATGTTGTTCATTGGTATCAACCAAATAACCCAGAAGGAAGACCTGATTCCTATTCTCTAAAATGGATAAGTTATGAAATGTTAGGTTACGCTGGTTATGATAAAGGATTTGTAGAATATGCAAGTAATAGAAATTATGTTAAAAGAAAATTCTATGCTAACTTTACTAATCCAAGTACAGATAACTTAAATGAAGTAAACTTTAAATCTGATAAAATGGCTTTAAAAACAATTAGTGAAGGAAAATTTGAAGACTTTGATGAATATAAAAAATATCGCTTTAATGAAGCTAAGAATAAACTAGGTTATATTAATCCAAATTATGTTAATGTAAAAGAATATGTTCAAGAATTCTATGAAGCTTTAGTTAAAGATGCCGCCAAAGGAGATAGAAAGTTTACCAATAGTACGGCCCTTAGAAGTAAATTATATTATGCTTTAAAAAATAATACTAAAGATTTCACAAGTAATATCTATGAAAGTTCAATACAACAAGATACAAGTAATTTACATATAACCAAATAAAAAGGAGTGTTCATTCACTCTTTTTTGTTTGCTTATTTTTCTTCGCATTTTCTAAATATTTAGTAAGTATAAAAACAACTAAATTATTTAAACTTCTTTGTTCCTCTAAAGCTAACATATCTAATTCTTTTTTAATATCTTCATCAATTCTTACATAAATAATTTCTTTATTCATTGTGATATCTCCTTGCTATCTATATATTAATTCATTTTTCTAAAAATTTATGCTTGCATAGTGCTATCATTAATAGTATAATCATATTATAGATAGCATAATGATAGCACATTAATAAGTGAATATATTTTTTTGTTTGTGTTTATTATTCGGTAAATGCAACTCATAAAAAGGATTGATTAAATGACAAAAGAAAAGTTAAAAAAGTTATTAAATGTAAAAATAGTATATCTAATAATATGTTTTTTGGTAATGGTTTTATTTATTTGTTTAAGAAGTACACATGCTTATTATAATTATTCAACTGGACCAGTTCCGATATTTACCGGTAAAGTAGGAAACTTTAGTGGTAAAGGAGATACTTCACCTTTACCAGATAGAAATACGGATATAAATTTAATGTATTATATCCAAGATATAACTGACCCTAAGAATTATACTATAATGGAAGGCCCTCCAGCAGTTGTTTGGGGATTTAAAGTTAATGAAGAAAAAAGTAATTGTATACCTAAAGATGCAACCTATACAATGAATGGTAATAATGTATTCTCAGTAGATAGTAATGGATTAGTAAAAGTAATAGTAAAACAAAGTAAACCAAATCAAATAGTATGTAGGATATATTATGATTATGGAAAAGATTTAACTAAAGATGATGTTATAGTCTTTGCTTTAATTGAAGATAACTTAGGAATGGTTATCTATAATGATAAACATTACACAATGAGTGAAACAATACCAACGAGTGGTTATACCTATAAAGCATCCAGTTGTAAGAATACAAATATAGCTACCGAAATTAATTATATAGATGGAAAATTCACCTTTAAAACAAGTGGACCAAATATATGTTATGCATATTTTAATAAAAATTAGGAGGTAGAAATGAAGAAAAAAGTATTAAATATATTAGTAGTAATATTTACAATTGGAGTAATATATGAAATATATAATTATGTAAAAGAAGTAAATATATCAAATGATAATAAAATATTAGAAAACATAAAAATAAGTGATAATTTAAAAGAAACAAAACAAATAGCGATAATGCAACAAAAAGAGGACTTCACATGGGAAGATAAGGGAACAAGTGCCAGTGCATGGCCAGATATAAATACATTTGAATACTATGGAAGTGAATGTACAGATGCAACAGGGAATAATATAACCCCAACAACCGATGTAATACAATTTGATACAACCGAATGGAAGGCAACAATAAGTACAAGTAAGACAATATATTGTACACTAAAATTTGCTAGAAAAAGTACAGTTATAAAATTATTACAAAAACAACTACTAGTCAATATTTGAAAAATGTCTCTATTGATAAAGAACTATTATTAAGATATGTGGGAACTAAAGCTGATGTAGATAATGGCAATTTAAATAATTTTATCTGTTTTGGAACAAATAATAAAGATATATGTTTAGGAGATAAACAAACGTATATGTATAGAATTATAGGAATAACAACAGATAATGTAAATACTGATTTAGAGTTAAAAAGTTATCAAATGAAAATAATTAAAGCAACACCTACTGTAGATAAGGTCAAATGGTCATCATCGAGTGGTTCGGTTGATTGGGATTCAGCAAGTACAAGTATAAGAGTTTTTTTAAATGATACATTTTTAAAAACAATAAAAGGAATAGTAGGAACACATAATTGGAGCGATTTGATAACCATCCAAAAATGGTATAAAGGCGATAATTTTAGTGATTATAATAGTGCTGTCATAACAACTGGAAAAACAAATGGGAAAGAAGGATATCCTATCGGATTAATACATATGGTTGAACTTGTTATGTCTAGTTCTGATGGATATCCATATTCCAACAGTTGGTTACATTTAAGAAATGGTATAAAAGAAAATAATAATAACGATTCCCTAGAAGAATGGATTATGACTAATGATGATAGGACTTGTTGGAGTACATATAGTTTTGGGGGAGATGGTACTATTGGTCTTAGTCCAAACATTGAGTATCCGGTTCGCCCGGTTTTCTTCCTAACTCGTGATATAAGTATATCAGGTGGGGGAACAGAAACAAATCCATTCATAATTTCAGATAAAATTATTACTTAATAAATTGATATTATAATTCTTATTTTATAGTATAATATAAGTAGGTAATCTTGATATAAAGGTTAGGTATGGCTCAGGCAATGCGTGGAATGTGAATACGAGCGGCAACTTGAACAACAATAATGTGGACAATACGCGTGCGGTTCGCCTTAAGCCTTCTATAACTTGAATGACTATATGATTAAGGTTATATACTAGGGAAGATAGAAGACAAAGATTATCTAAGACTTTTAGTCTAAAGAAAAAACGAAGATGGTTTATTTTACGAAATAGCCTATTTACTTCGTTATTTTTTTAAAATAATTGCTTTTTTTTCTTAAATAAGTATATAATTAGAATGAAAGAAGGAATTTTCATGATAGAGGGTCAAAAAATATTAGTTTTAGGATTAGCTAAAAGTGGTTTAGCGGTAACTAAAATACTAGCAAGTAAAAATGAAATAATTGTGATGGATAAAAAAGAACAAGATGAAAATGTAATAAGTGAATTAAATAAATTAAATGTTAAATTTATAAAAAGTGAAACAGGAGAAGAAATCTTAGATGATAGTTTTGATTTATTAATTAAAAACCCAGGAATTGAACCATTTCATCCTTGTGTTAAAAAGGCTAGGGCTTTAAATATTAAAATAGTTAATGAAATGGAAGTGGCTTATCATTACTTACCTAAATGTAAAATAATTGGGATAACGGGTTCAAATGGAAAAACAACTACCACTAAGATGTTATATGATTTAATGCTTTTACATAATTTACCAGTTATTCTAGGAGGTAATATTGGTTATCCTTTGAGTGATTTAATAGATAAAGTTAAAGATGATAGTATTTTAGTTTTAGAAATATCTGACCATCAATTATATAACTTAATAGATTTTAAAACGGATTATAGTGTGCTTACTAATTTATGTCCAACGCATTTGGATTTTCATGGTAATTATGAAAATTATATAAATACGAAAAAGAAAATATTTAATCATCATACTGAATCTGATAAAGCAATTATTAATTATCAAAATGAAGATTCTTTAAATATAACGAAAGATATAAAATCTATGAAAATATACTTTAATAATGAAGATAATTATTATAATGAGGAAGGTATATTTATTGATAAAAAATTAGTTCTTAAATTAGAAGATATTAAAATAAAAGGAAATCATAATTATGAAAATATTTTAGCAAGTCTATTAGTTTTAAAAGATTTTGCCTGGAATATAGACATTATTAAAAATTATTTTAAAGAATTTAATGGTGTAGAGCATCGTTTAGAAATAGTGGATAGTAAAAGTAAAATAACTTTTTATAATGATTCGAAAGCTACTAATCCAACTTCAACTTTAATAGCTTTAAAAACTATGAATGGAAAAGTTAATTTAATTTTAGGGGGAAAAGAAAGAAGTCAAGATTTTACGGAACTAAACCCTGAAATAAATAAAGTTAAAATGATTTATGCAATTGGGGAAGTAGAGGAAAGAGTAAAAGAATATGCTGATAGTAAAAATATTTCTTGTAAAGTATGTCATACTTTGAATAAGGCTATGGAAGAAATTAAAAAGGATGCCAAAGATGGGGAAATAGTATTATTATCACCATCTAGTGCTTCTTGGGACCAATATGCAAAATTTGAAGACCGGGGGGACGAATTTAAAAAACTAGTTGAAAAATTATTCAATTAAAGATATAATAAGGTATATAGATAAAAATATATAAAGAATATAAAAGATGTAAGAGGGGTTCGAAATGAACGAGAATAATAATTTTAATGGGACGGTTTTGGGTAATGTCGGAGATGCTCCAAATACAGGAATGGGACCAAATCCGAGTGTTGAAAGTTTAGAACAACCAGTTCCAAGTCCTACACCAGTTAGTCCTAGTCCAATGCCAGGGGTAGGACCACAAGTAGGAGCACCAACACCAAGTCCAATAAATAATGGTTTAGGTACTAGTCCGGAACAACCAGGACCTGCTGCACCTATAGGAGAAATGGAACCTACAAATCCTGTTGGACCAAATCCTGCACCTGCACCAGCACCAATTGCTCCAGAGCCTGTGCCACCAGTTAATCCTGAACCAATAAATCCCACCCCAGTAGTGCCAACTCCAACACCAATGCCTGAACCTGCATATACTAATCCAAGTAGTATACCTACTCCAGGAAGTATGCCAGGATTTGAAAGTTCAAGTACCATTGGCACAACACCTCCATTATCATTAGAACCTGAAGGACAACCTCAAAAGAAAACAAATAAAACATTATTTGTGGTAATTGTTATTATTGTTCTAGCAGGAGTTGGTTTTGGAACATTCTATGTTTTAAAATATACTAATTTATTAAATAATAAAGTTGCTAAAATATCTATTGTACCTAAGAATTTTGAATTAGAAGTAGGAGCTTCTGTTCCATCTGGTAATAATGCTGATTATGCTACAGTAACCGGAACTGATATTTCTGCATGTCATGTTGATACAACAAAAATAGATACTTCTAAAGCCGGGGAATATGAATTTGTTATTACTTGTGGTGAAACTCATCGTACTGGTAAAGTAACGGTTGTCGAAAGTTTAAATATTACTTTAAAACAAGTAGTAAAATCTATTAATGAAACCCTAGAACCAAGTGAATTTGTGGAAAATGCTGATGGTTTAACAATTACTTTTGTAGATGAAGAAACAGTAAAAGCTAATTTACAATCTAAAGGTACATATCCTGTAAAACTAAAAGTTAAAAATAGTGCGGGACAAGAAAAAGAAGTTGAAGGCGAGTTAGTTGTAAATGAATATACAGTTAAAGGATATTTAGTATGTAGTACAGTCCCTCAAAGTGTATCTTCTATAAACGCTCAAAAAGTTACATCTGAACGTTTTGCTATTGCCGATATCAATGGTACAAATAGTAATGATTTTGCCGATATTGCTTATGAAGAAGTTACTTATACTTACACTAATGATGTTGATTATCAAAATCTTAAAACTAAATATCAAACAGATAAAACAATTACAATCGAAGATTTAAGTGGCGAAGCAACATTTGATGATTCAAATAAATCTATAACTTTCTCTAAAAGTGTTGAAAGAAGCGAATTAGAAACAAAATATGGTCAAGATAATATTGCAAAATATAGCACTTTAAGAAGTTATTTTGAAGGACAAAGTTATACTTGTATTTATCGTAAAGCTGATTCAATGGGAACTACTAATTAGTTCCTTTTTCTATGAAATAAAAAAGGAATAATATTTTTATTCCTTAGTTTTAAATTCATATAAATTTTCTAAATAAGATTTATTTTCTAATATAAAATTACTTTTGCCAATTAATTTTCCACCAATTTTTTGATAAAAAGTATTAGCGGGATTATTAACTAAAGTACTTACTAAAATATAATCATAATTATTTTTTAATTCGTTAATGACATATTTAACTAATTCTTTGCCAATACCTTGGTGATGATATTTACTATCTATATATAAAGCATATATTTCACCATAGTTATTATCATAACCTTTTTTATTTTTTCCATATCTAATTATTCCAACAATTTTATTATCTTTTATATAAACAGCATATTCCTTTATTTTATTTTGACATTTCTCTATATTTTCATCATTTACAGTTAAATTATCTAAGAATTCTTGAGGAAATATTCCTTTATAAGTTTGTTTCCAACTCCTAATATTAATTGTAGCAATATCTTTAGCATCTTGAATAGTGGCTTTTCTTATCATTTTAAAACTCCTTTAATTTTATTAGAGAATACCAAATTTTATAATTATTGTCAAATTAAAAGAGAAGATGAACTTCTCTTTAGTTTTAAGCAGCTGCTGGACCAGTATCTCCGGTAGGACCAGTCGGACCTGTTGGACCGGTAGGACCCGTTGGGCCAGTTTCGCCAATTGGACCTGCAACACCTTGAATACCAGCATCCCCGGTAGGACCAGTGTCTCCCGTAGGACCAGTGTCTCCCGTAGGACCAGTCGGACCTGTATCTCCTGTAGGACCTTGAATTCCGGCATCACCCGTTGGACCGGTAGGACCAACATCACCAGTCGGACCAACATCACCGGTTGCGCCAGTTGCCCCTGTAGGGCCGGTTGCAGATATATAAAAGTGGCACATATCATTTTCTTTAGGTTTTATGGGAAAAAAGCAAATTAAAAAATGGTTGTTTTTGTTAAATATTTATTCAAAGTGGTTAATTATATTAATAAATCTCTTTTGTTTGTTAGAAGTGTTATTAATGGGTAAATATGTGGGATTACTTTTAACTTTTTTTTGAAAAAATAAAAAATTTTTTGATTAAATCTTAAGATATCTTTTATTTATTTTTATTCTGGTGTACAATATAATTACTAGAAAGGAAGTGCTTATAAATGAATATAAACACCGGTTTTAATGAATTAGACAACTTAATTCATGGAATAAATGAAAAAGAACTTATATTAATTGAAGGTAAACAAGATATTGATATATCAACTTTTGCTATTGATATTATCAATTATGTATCAACACAAATAACTCAAAAAATATTTTATTTTAATTTAGAAAATACAAATGACAAGTCAGCAAAAATAATAAACACCAATACATTGATTATTAATAAATCTTTAAAATTAAATGACTTATTAGATAAAATTCGCGAAGAAATTAATAATATAAATTTAGTTGTAATTGATTATTCTTGTTTGGCAATAAAAAATAGTGATAGTGATATTAAAGAATGTTTGAGAAAATTTAAAATTTTATCAAGAATATTAAATATTCCAATAATTGTTTTACATAAATTAGAAGAAGATATCGATAAGGTATCATTACTTAATGATTGTGATATAGTATTATTTATGAATAGAATTAATGATACAAATGATTATGAAATTGTTGTTGAAAAAAATTGCTATGGACCACTTAGTACAATAAAAGTTAATAACATTTAATGGAGTTTATATATGAAAGAAGATTTTACAAATGTTAATGTTGCAGGAATGGATTTACGAAGTCTTGATTTAAATAAAGTCATTTTTGACCCCCAAAAAGTAAAAGACAAGAATATAAAAGCATGTAATTTAGAAGGTCTTGATTTAAGTAAATATGATTTTACGGGTGTAGATATTGTGGGAGCTAATTTAAAAGATACTGGAGCAGTTATTAATCCCCAAAAAATAAAGGATAAAGATTTATCATTTTCTTGTTTAGAAGGATTAGATTTATCAAATGCTAATTTTGATAATGTAAAATTAGAACATACTATTTTAACAGGAACAAATGCTGTTGTTAATCCTCAAATTGTTTATGATAAGTCATTAAATGGTACTAATTTATCAGGATTAGATTTAAGTAACATGAACTTTAATAACGTAGATATTGAACTTGCTGATTTATCTGGTACCAATGCTAATATTAATCCACAATTAGTAAAAAATAAATCTTTATATGGCACTAATTTAGAAAGTCTTGATTTATCTACTAAAGACTTTGGGGATGTAGTGGTAGAATATGCTTGTTTAAAAAATACAAATGCAACTATAAATGTGCAACAAGTTCGTGAGAAATCACTTCAAGGTGCTAATTTATTAGGTGTAACTATTGTAGGAAATTTTAATAATGTTGATATAACTGAATCAATATTTGATAGAAATTCCGTAGATATAACTGGTTCCATTGATAAAGATAATTTAAAGGAGGAAGCAATGTAATGTTTGATAATAATATTAGTTTAATAAACTTAAAAGGTATAACTAAAAATGATAAAAATGATATTATTATCATTATTGGAGATATAACCCAAGATGATTATGTATCAATAAAACTTAAAACAACTAATTCTTATATATTAATCTTTAATGATAAGCCAATATTATTAAGTAACAAATTAAAGACTTCTAACTTTATTTATGCTAAAAACAATTTAATAGAAATAACAAACAATATTATTTATAATCTTTTAGGCAAAGGAATTATTAATCTATCTACCGATGATATTAAGAAATATATTAATGGCGATTGTATTGCAATTCTAGAAAGTGGCAATAATATTGAAGCCGTTATTGAAAATCTATGTAAAAAATTAAAAGAATATAATATCGAAGACTCTTATATTGTTAATATTAACGGAAATGATAATATAGGAATTGCTGAAATAGAAGAAATTACAGAAAATATTAGTTCTAAAATAAATCAAAATAGTAACATTATATTATCAGTAAATAATAATTTGGTTGAAAAAGGTTATCAAATAATAGTAATAGCAAAATTAAAATAAGTTATAAATATTGCATTATAACTTATTTTTTATTTAGGGGTTGCATTTTAAATTGAAGGCTGTTACATTATTATTAGAAATTCATTTTTAAAAAAACAAAAGAAGTACAATTATTAGTATTAGTACTTCTTATAAATTATTATTTTTCTGAATCAATTAATCCTTTTATATAGCCTTTTACAAGTCTTTGATTATCTTTTGATAAAGTTAAATAGTTACAAATTAATTGTGATACCTCGGGATCCAAATTACTTATATCATCTACTTTCATTGGGTTGTTAGTTCTATCAAGTAAATAATCAATATTACAAGATAAATAATCCGCCATGCTTATAAGTGTTGGTAAACTAGGTATTTTACTTCCATTTATGTAACTAAGTATTGTGGTATCACTTATTTTAGAATTTACACCTACTTTAACAATAGAAAGACCTCGATTAGATATAATTTCTTTTAAGTTGTGCATTTTAATTGAGTTTTTAATTTTATCATAGTTTTCTTTATCATTTATTCTCAATTTTATCACCCCAATAAAATTTTACCAACTTCAGGGCATTTTTTATTATACCCCGAAGAAATATAACCTATACTAGAAAGGTTTACAATTAAAAATAAAAATGATAAAATATGCTTGAGGTGTTAAGATTGAAAAAGGTAAAAATATATTCTCCTATCACCCAAGAACAAGGAGTAATAGCCATATTTTCAAGTATTCATAAAGAACTTGGATTTCCTAAATTGGTTTCGCCAAAATCTACTAAAGGTTTTGATATTGATGATATTGAGTATAAAAATGGCGAAAGAGTTACTGTAGAATTTGAATATCAATCAAGAAATTTTATTCGACATGGTCATATAGAAGATATGATTAATAATAGAAATTATGTAGTAATATGTTATGAAGATGATTGCAACCTTACAAAGTTACTTAGACAAGATTATAATATAACAAATGTTGAAGTTATAGAATTAAAAGATTATGTAGAATATGAAGAAGATATACAATCAGAAGTTAAAGATATTCAATATTTCGTTTTAAGTTATAATCCTAAATATGCTGATAATAAAGCAATCGATGAATTTGCTAAAACTCATATGTATGGAACTAATGCTCCATTCAGTTCTAATTACATAGTTCCTGGAAGTAAAATATTATTTAAACAAGATGATTACATTGTTGCTGAATGTACGGTTGTAAGATATGAACAATTTGATATTCCTAAAACTGAAAATGAATGGAAATTATACAAGTGCTTGTATCAATACCCATTTGGAATATTTACAGGTACTAATGAAGAAATGGAGCAATATTTTGCTAAAGGTTATGTATTTTATGATAATTTTAAAGTATTTAAAGAAAGAAAAATATCTTTTAAAAATACTTTACCAAATCGAAAATTTAATAATAGCGGAAAAATAAACATTGCTAAAGAAGAATATATGAAATTATTAGGAAATTAGAAAAGGAAATTTAGAAGTATGAAAAAAGTATTTATTTGTTTTGTTCTTGTAATTATGTTTTTAACAATTACTGGTTGTAGTGATGATACCTCAAATGATAAAAATATTTTTCATAGTGCATGGGATAGTTCCAATGGTTATGAATTGATTATTAATGATCCAGAAAAGAATTCAAAGATTTCTACACCTTCTTGTTGGATTAATAATGGAGAAAAAGATATTGGACTTTGTTATGTAGAATTTTCTAAAGATTATGGATTTTTAAAAATTATATGGTCTTTTGATGCTGGAGACAAAACTGATTCAGTTATTATTTATGAAAATACTAATTCTTTCGTTTTAAATGGTTATACATTTACTTGGGGTGCTAATTTAAAATAGTATGTTTTATAAAAATAAAGGAGGTGAAAAAATGATAATTTTAGGAATAATACTTTTAATTTTTGGCTTTATGGCAACAGTTGCAATTCCTGGCTTTAGAATATTAGGAATGATATTAATTATAGTATCAATGATTATAATTAGAATTGGTTTAGAAAATAAAGTCGCTCGTATGAAAAAAAATTCAATAAATAATTTATATAAAAATGGTTCTATTTTAGGTAAGGATTTACAATATATAGAAAGTTATTTAGGACCACATACAAGTGTAAATATTTCTAATGATAATAAAAGAGTATTTACTTGGGGAGATTATTTTGAAGTTGTATGTGATAAAAATAATAAATGTATAGAAGTTTTAAGGCAGTAGTAAAGTTAATAAAGACGTATTTAATTATATGTCTTTTATTGTGAAGAAATAATCAATATAGACCGATTATAATGAAATTAATTATCAGATTATTTCAGTTATTTGTCATTAACTGGTATTTATCTCTTCACAGGGGTTTCATTTTAAATTTAAGGCTGGTTAAATTTAATTAAGGTTTGGTGGAAAGTGAGGTGTATAAGAAAAACAAGCCTTAAATAAGGAGATTGATAAATGAATGGATATGAAAGAATAAAAGAACAATATTTAGCATTAAAGAGTCCCGGAGAATCGCTTAAACGAATTGTAGTTTTTCTAATGAAACAATCAAGTATGAAAGATTTATACATGAATGAAGAAAAAAACCTAACTGATATGTTTACTTATGTAAAGGATTTAGCAAGAAAAAAGGCAGTTGATAATGTCGCTTTTATTGAAGATAATGAAGTATTTAAATGGATAATCAACTACTACTCTAAAAGTAATGAAGAGTTAGGAATTAATAATGCAATTATTAAAAAATCAAATAATGAAGAAAAGCCACCCAAAAATGAAAATCAGTTAAAGTTGGAGATATAATGTATATCAAGAAAAAATATAGATTAATCCTCGCTCTAGCAGATAAAGAATTTACTATCCCAAATTCATTTCAAAAATTTATAAATGAAAATAAAAAACTTCACAATTTGATTATAAAAAGCAAAGGCGGTAACTGCTACTGCACCTGTTGCGGTAATAAGTTTATTGCTAAAACAAAGGTTGATTGCAAAATTAAATGTCCTAATTGTAAACAAAAGTTATTAGTAAAAACTAATCGTCTTAAAGAATATACATTTAAAGATAATTTACAGTTATTAGATAAAGTAAATAATACTTTGATACTTAGAACATTTGAACTACGTACATATTATGATGGTAATATATTAAAAAGTAATGTTACAGAGTTTATGAGAACAATTATTGAAGATGAAGAAACCCATGACTATACAACTAATCAACTAATAAACAAAATGGGCAATATGTATGTTTCTCATAATACCACCTTTACTCATTGGCGTGCGCGAAGTAAATGGGCTTATAGAGATGTTTATGGAATTGTATGTCCCTCTAATTTGAAAAGATTATTTAAAAATACGGAATTTAAATATTCACAGTTAGATAAATATGTTTTAAGAGCAGGTTATATTGATTTTGTAGAATGTTTGAGATTGGCTCGTTATCATAGTTTTGAGATGCTAATAAAAATGAAATTATATAACCTTGCTAGCGATGCGGACAAATTCACTAAAGGAAGTAATTTTCAAGAAATTTTTGGAGTATCTAAAACATTTTTACCTTTTATGGTTAAAAATAATATTAATTTTGAACAATTAAAAGTTTTACGATTACTAAAAAAAGAAGATATAAATTTGATTAATAAATTAATTGGTTATAGTGATTTAGAAAAATTATCAAAATATGTAAATTTGGAAGTTGCTTATTATAAAGTTTTAAGTAAAAATAAATATTATACCAGAGATTATTTGGACTATTTAGATATGTGTCGATTATTACAATATGACCTTAAAGATAAAAAAATACTATATCCTGAAAATTTAATGAAAGAACATGATAAATTAGTAAAACTGATTAAATTAGTGGAAAATGAACAAAATGATAAATTAATCAAAATAAGATTAGAAAAACTTAATAAAACTATTTATCAAAACAATAAGTATATAATTTATCCCGCCCCTTCTGTAGCAAGTATGCAACAAGAAGCAAATAGTCAAAAAAATTGTTTACTTACTTATTGTAAAAGGTATGCTCTCGGGGAAAGCGACATTTACTTTTTAAGAAGTTTGGAAAATATAGATAAATCTTTAGTAACTGTAGAAATACAAAATTCAAAAGTTGTTCAGGCTCGAAGTAAATTTAATGAACCTATAAATAAAGAACAAGAAAAATTTTTAAACACATGGACAAAAAAAGTATTAGAAAGGGTGTCATTAGAAAATGCTTAAATTTAATATTGGGAATGTATATATGTCAAGAGGAATTGCTGATACGATTAGTAGAAATGAAAAATTTTCTAAAGAAGTTCTAGATTGTTTCAATAAATACATAATGGGTTGCTGGGGGAATTTAGTAGAAGAAGATATTAAAGCAAATGATATGGCTATAAAAAATGGTGATAGAATTTTAGAAGCATATAATATCAGCCAAGGAAAAATTTATATAATAACTGAAGCTGATAGAAGTTCAACAACAATTCTATTCGCCAATGAATATTAGGAGGAAAAATTATGAATTTAAAAGATAAAATAACAGTTAATATATTAAATTATTGCAAAGATAATAAAATAAGTGAATTGCAACTAGCACAAAAGTTACACAAAAATCTTTTGAAAACAAGATTAATGTTTGATTTAGATATAAAGTCAAGGAGATTTTCATTTGGAGAATTGGAAAAAGTTGCCGCGGCTTTAGAAGTTGATCCATTATTTCTTATTAATTATGATAAAGAAAAGGAGAAAATTAAATGAATATAGAAATTATAAATGAATTTCAATTAGAGATGAACAGGATTTTAACACCAAAAGAAAAAGAAATCATAGAAGATTGGCTAAATAATGAAGGCTTTACTGAAGAACAAATAAGAAGTGCATTAAAAGAAGCAGTTTTTAATGGTGTAACGAATTTAAAATACATTTATAAAATATTGAAAAGTTTTAAATTAGATGAAAACTCTAATATTGAAAATGCAAAAGGAAAAAATGATGATGAAGAAGAAGTAAAAATACCTGATTGGCTAGTATAAAAGTGTTTAGATTTGTTTTTAGGTGATGTTTTATATGTTAAATTAAATAAAATGTTGTTAGAATCTTTCAAAATGTTTCATTATAGCACTAAAAAAGAAAGAAGGAAGTATGAAAGTTAAGATAACTTATGAAGATAGAATAAGATTAGGTAATGGAATTACAAAAAATTTACTTGAAATTCTAGATAACAAAAATATAAGCAAAGACAAAAAAATTGATGATTATATTGTATTTTTAAGTAATAGAACAAGTATAAAAGAAAGTAAAATAAAAAAATATTTAAAATATGATATTTTAAAATATATTACAATCGATGATATTGATGAAATGGCTAGAGCATTAGAGGTAGATGCTATTGACATATTAAAAAATGTCGATTAATTATATATTTTAGCAAATAAAAAGTGATACAAATTGGTATCATTTTTGTTTGAGATATGCCGTTCATTTTAAGGAACCCTTAATTGTGCAGTATTATTTACTTTATTTATTGGTGATAATACTGGTAATTTTATATATAAATGTTCAATCAAAAAAATATACCTTTGATTGTTCATTGGACTTATGAAAGGAATAAATAAATTTATGATTAATGAAGAAAATAAAATGAAATATGGATATGCAAGGTGTTCAACAACTAAACAGGATGCACTTTATGAAATTGAAGCACTTTTGAATATGGGAATACCGCGAGAACATATATATGTAGAATATGTTTCGGGCTCTAAAACTAGAAATCAAAGACCAGAATTTAATAAATTAATGACTATATTAGAAAATAACCCTGGTAGTGTTTTGGCGGCGACAGATTTTTATAGAGTTTCACGTAATATTCAAGATATGATTGCCCTTATAGAAATCGTGAAAAAATATAAATTAAAGTTAGAAATTGGACAATTTAAATTTGATTGTCGAAATGAAAAATTAAGTTTTATTGATGAATTTATCATTATGTTATTTGGAATTTTGGGAGATTTAGACAATAAAGCCAAAAGACAAAATACTATATATGGAATGGAAACAGCAAGAAGAGCCGGAAAACAAATAGGAAGGCCTATTGTTACTAAAAAAGATTTAGAAAATAATGCAAAATTTTTAAAATATTATTTACAATGGAAAAATAAAGAAATAACTTTATGTGAAATGCAAAAACTCTACGGAGTAAAAAGTAGAACCACTTGTTATAACCATATTAAAACATTTGAACAAAAATAAAACAATAAGTTTGATTTCTTATTGTTTTTAAATGCTATTTTGGCGATGATAAAAGTCATTGCTTTTTTTATTATTTCTATAATTTTGACATTCCGGATTATTACAATATTCCGTTCTTCCCTTTTTATTAATATAATTTGTGCAATTCGGGTTCTTACAGGGTATTCTTGCAAATGCCATTGTATTGGATGAAATACAAAATAATAACTCATTACATACTATAGCCATTAGAGAATTAGTAGTTTCAATATTAATATATTCTTTATTTTCAAAATTATAAAATACTTTTTGTTTTGTAATTAAATAATTATTATTGTCTTGTTGGATGATGTCTATTAAGTATCCGATTAATACCCTTCTTATTATTTCACAGTATTTTAAAATTTGATTTTTGTCGGCATTTTGATAATTAAAATTTATATAAAAGTTATAATCTTCACTAGGAGAATAATTATTTGGTAAGTTGAAAATTAGTTTATCTAAATCAATAGTATAAACAAGTCTTTTAAAATCAACAAAATTTAAAGCCTTATCTAAATTCTTAATTAATTTCTTTAATTCTTCATTTTCACTTTGGGTTTTAACACTTTCATTAATATTATTTATAATTTTTATAGTCCAAATATGTATTTGATATAAAATATAAAATGTCATACAATCTTCACAAAAATTGATAATTAAATCTTCTTTATCAAAAGTAGCATATGGATAAAAATTTTCGTCAATAAAATCTTCTACTACTTCAGTAAAAAAGGTTCTATAGTTCTTTTTCTCTTCGCTATTTACATAATGTAAATAATCTAAAATATCGTTTAAAGAAGAATTTTTTTGAGGTGAATTAATAATCTCCTTTTCGTTAAGTTCTTCGGGTTTTGTTGCCAACTTTTTTCCAAAATCTATTATGCTATCAAACGCACTTCTTTTATCAATAAAACAATGATTGCATGATTTAAATGTCCAACATGTAGAACTATCATAAGTATAGTCTATTGTATTATCTGTTTCTAAATCATTACTTTCATTTTCATCGCATTTATAATAAATTTTTTTAATATATACTTTAGGATTATATTTTTCACTATCTTTGGCATTAAGGGCATATTGTATACTTTCCATAATTTAGTCTCCTTCTATTAAATTCTTACCATTATCTTACCATTAAAACTAATTTAAATTAAGTATTAATTATCATGCTATGATGAGTTCAGCAACAAGGAAATAATTGTTTCTTGCTTGATAGTATAAAATGTTTAAATATTTTAGTCAAGGTAAAATCATTTTCTTGTTGTAATAATTTGAAAGGAGGAAGTTATTAAAATGAGAGAATATCGCTATTGCTGTTCTTGTGGAAAAGAAAAAAGATTAGACGGCTATAAAAATTGTGATAATTGCTATTACCAATTTAGTATCGGCCAATTATTTAATTATTGCAATATTTGTAATTGCAAATTTTCTAAACCTAGTCCATATATGACTTGTTATGATTGTTATCAGAAAATGTTAACTAAAAATTACCATGCGGAAAGGAATTAAAAAATGGCAAGAGTAAATAAGGAAAATATAACTTTAGAAGATGTATCTAAAAAAATTAAAAATTCTAATATAGGAAGTCAAATAGTACCGACAAATATTATTGCTTTAGATACTTTGCTTAAAGGTGGTTTAGAATTAGGAAACATAGTTCAGTTTATTTCCGAAAGTAGTATGGGTAAAACAACTATTGCTTTACAAATATCTAAAAATTTATGTTGTCAAGGACATAATGTTGTTTATTTAGATGCCGAAGGTTCTATTTCTAAAGAATTAGTAAATTCTATTGGTTTAGAAGAATACATTAATAAGCAATTCTTCTATTTAAAAGAATCAAGTTTCAAAAAGGTAGAAGAATATCTTGATATGTATATTAGCACTAGTGAAATATCTTTTATAATTATTGATTCTATTGCCTGTTTAATAAATGATTGCTTTTTAGATTTAAAAAAAGGAAAGTCTATTACTGACAATAGTACAATATATAATTCAAGACCTTTAGTAATGTTTATGAATAAGTATAATGCTTTAGCAAAGGCTAAAAATATATGTTTTATTATACTTAATCAATATAGAAATAAAATTGACACCACTAAAGGAACTATATTAAAAGAATATGGTAACAAAAATGTTAAATACAACTCGGATATTATAATTAAAGTATCTCCCATAACTTCTAATAGTGTTTATAACGAATTTAAAAACATGACTAAATACAATGATAACGGTAAAAATTTAGAGTTTGAAATTGTTAAAAGCAATAAAATTAGGCCGGAAATAAAAATCCCATTTTATTTGGTCTATGGTTTAGGAATTAGTAATTTTACTAATTATGTGTATGCTTTGATTAAGTTAAATGTAATAAGTCAAAGCACGGGGTACTTTAAAATTACTATAGATAATACTACTTACAATACACATGGTTTAAAGGAATTATTACCAAATATACAACAACAATATGAACGATGTTTATATAATGATATGGTTATGAATTATTATAATAACCTTTTATCTTAAAAGTGCTAGACTTAATGTCAAACTGAATAGGCAGTTTATATTAGCCACAAAAAACCTAAAAGTAATATAAAGAAAAAGAAAATAAATATTATCATTATGAAAAAGATGATAATAAAAGATGGGAAAAAAGTTAAACACACCTATAGATGTATTTAACTACAATAGAAAGGAAAAGAAAAAATGGAAAAAATTATAGTATATGATAGAGAAATTGAAATTCCAACATATACGTTTGAAGAATGTATGAGAATATTAAATTATTTTCTTAAAAAATTTATTAAGGAAGAAAGAGATATAGCCAAAATAAAAAAGTTTGAGGAATTAATTAATTGGTTTGAAAGAATGTATAAAACTAGTCCATTTAAAAGATTATTACTATCTCAAGCCACTAAAAAACTTTTTTTGCTTGAGATAGATGATACATACGAAGATGCTGGATATAACGGCACATTGTTGGTCTTTGATTTATTAGATGAATCAATATCTTATTTAAATGAAATAAAAGATACCAGATATCAAGATTTATTTCTTTCATTTATTTTATTAGATGACTCAACACCTTGTTTAACTAAAATAAAAGATAGAAATTAAAATTTAGAAATCTTGTATTTAATTTTAAAGCTGTTAGATTAATATTAGGGTTACTGTTAAATTAAAAAGATTTAACTAAAATATTAGTAGGTCAAAATGTATTCACCTCGACATAAATTATAGTGGAGGTTTAAATGAAAGTTGTAATACATTTTGATAAAAATGGCCCAACAATTCAAAAAGTAATAGAAGAACTGCTTATTGAATGTTGTACTATAGATTAAATAGATTGGAGGGATATGCTTGGAATTGTATGATAACTTTATGCGTGTTGTTAGAGTAATGTGTTATGTTATTTATGCTAGACTTTCTAAAGAAGAACAAGGCAAAAGCAAGGAAGAACAAAGTCGAAGTATAAGAAACCAAATTGAAATTTGTCAAAAATACGTTGAAGAAGAGAAAAAAGCATATCCTAATTGCCAATTTGTAGAAGTTGCTATTTTAAAAGATGATGGTGTTTCTGGAACTACTTTTGATAGAGAAGATTTTAATAAGTTAATTAAATTAATAGAAAATAAACAAGTAAATATGGTTATTACTAAAGATTTATCAAGATTAGGAAGGGACCATATTCAAACTGATGATTATATTGAGAGATGGTTTCCAGAGCATAAAGTTCGTTATATTTCAATACTAGAAAACATTGACACTTTTGTTGATTCACCAAGTAATGAAGTTGCCCCCGTTATAAATTGGGGTAATGAAAACTTTGCAAGACAAACTTCTAAAAAAATAAGAGGAACATTTACTGATTATCGAAAAGTAGGAAAATGGACAGGTGGAGAGCCACCGCTTGGATATCAAATAGATCCAGATGACCCCTATCATTTTATAATTGAACCCAAAGGAAAAGAAATAGTACAAAGAATATTTAAATTAGCATTGGAAAATAATAGTCTTGATAATATTTCTAAAATTCTTACTGATGAAAAAGTCCCTATTCCCACAATTATTAAAGGAAGTAAAAGGAAATTAAATAAAACTCTTATTGATTTGTGGTCTCCTGATACAATTAAAAGAATACTTGAAAATGAAATGTATCTAGGACATATGGTTCAAGGTAAAACAACTAGATTAAACCATAAATCAAAAATGATAATATATCTACCAAAAGAACAATGGAAAATAGTAAAAAATACACATGAACCCATTATTGATGAGAAAACTTTTAATAATGTTCAATTAATGTTTAAATCAAATAAAAATAAAACAATAAAAACCCATGATTATCTTTTAAAAGGTATGATGAGATGCAAAGAATGTAATCATAGTATTGGAATTCAACATTATAAAGAGCGTTCAAATAATTACACAGTTTGTAATTACTATCGGAAATACGGAAGCAGAAAAACAGTGTGTACTGCTCATAGATTTATTTACGAAAAGTTAGAAAAGTTAGTTTTAAAAAATATCAAGGAGGAATGCCTGCATTATGTTGATAGTCATAATTTTGCTGAAAAATTAAAAGATAAAAAACAAAGTAAACAATTACAAGTTGATTTAAAACTAAACATTGATAAAAGTAATCGAGAAATAGAAAAACTCCAAAGACAGATAGATAATGTTTATAATGACAAGTTAGAAGGTGTAATTGATTTAGAACAATATCAAAGAGTAACTAAAAGTAAATTAGAAGCAATAGAATATGAAAAAAAGAAACTAAAAAATTATGAAGATGATTTAAATTCTATACTCAAAAAAAATATTATAGAGCCAGACTATTCAAAAATAGTCAAAGAATTTTTATCACTTAAAAAGCCTAATAAATTAATGTTATTAAATTTAATTGATGTAATTTATATAGGTGAAGATGGAACAATAGATATACATTATAAGGTTCAAAACCCTTATAAAGAAAAAGAAAGGAAAAATTAGTATGAAAGAAGATAAAAATATAAAAGAATTAAATGCTAAAATTGATAATTTAATAAAAGAAAGCAAAAAGATTAATAAACAAATTTCTGATTTATACATAGAACTTGAGCAAAAATTAATTAGTAATGAATTTAAAGAAATTTTTTATTATCATATTAGAGGGCTTGATTTAAAAAAATTGGATTTTACTGATAATCATAAATACCTTAAAAAGTTAAAGACCAAAATTATAACAAAGTGTAATATAAAAGGATATGATTTAGGAAAATTCGATTTTAGTGATGATTTACTTAACTAAGTGATTTAATAGTCAAAGAATTTCTATCTTTTAAAATGTCAAATAAATTAATGATAGAAAAATTAATTGATAGATATATTAAGTTTTAATACTTATAAAGATGAAAGGAAAGAGGAAAAAATGAAAAAAATGGAAGATTTTAATGCCACAGATATAAAAAAATATGGCAAAAAATTAGAATATTTATCAAATGGAATAAATTATGTAAAAACAACTACAGAAGGAACTATATTGCCAGAAGTAGCCACTTGTGATGGCTGTTGCAAAGAAATTACTGAAGGCTATTTAACATGGTGTACTCATAGTTTTCTATGTGAGGATTGTTTTAATAAAATTAGAAACTATGCCGTAAATCCAACACAAGATTATATGCTTCAATTACAAGATGACCCAACTACTTATTTATGGTATATATCATATTTTGATAAAGACATTGCCGAAAAAGTTGCAGAAGAAAATATGAAATATTTAGAAAGTCTTGGCTTTAACACTATTACATTTTAATATAAAAATTAATATAAAAATCTAGTTTATAATAAAATATATTCTAGATTTTTTGTTTAAATAATTTTATATTACTAAAAAATTATATGTGCCACTTTTAACCATTTGCAGTATCTCCAGTTGGTCCAATATCACCTTGAGGACCAGTCGGACCTGTAGGGCCAGTTTCCCCAACTAAGCCTTGGATACCAACATCGCCTTGAGGACCGGTTGCTCCAGTAGCTCCAGTAGCACCCGTTGGACCAGTTGAGCCAGTAGGACCTGTAGGACCAGTTGGACCTGTTAATCCGGTTGCTCCGGTAGGACCTGTAACTCCAGGTATACCTTGAACTCCTTGTAATCCTTGGACACCTTGTGGTCCTGTTGCACCAGTTGGACCCGTAGGCCCTGTAGCACCTTGTGGAATTACTAAGTTTAAGATAAAATTAGGTGAAGTACCAGTTATACTAGCACTTGCCTGGCTACCGGGAGCACCAGTTGTTACTGAGCCAATAGTAAATGTAGCATTAATTGGAGTACCACCAGTATTGCCTGCACAGCAACAACCAGTAGGTACATAATTTTTATTAAAATTATCAATTATACATCTTGCTTTTTGGACGTTGTTCATTTTTGCCTCCCCAATATAAAATATGAAAATAGGGAGGTTTTGCAAAGTATAAAAACCTATAATTGTTTTAATTTGCTATAACATTTTTTAAATATTTCGATAAATTTATCTAATTCTTCTTTAGTAGTAAGTGGCGATAAACTAATCCTAATACTTGATTTAGCTCTTTCCATATCACTCGTAAAAATATAAACACTTTCACTATAGGCATCATTATCACTACAAGCTGTTTTTGTAGAAACATAAACATCATATTCTTCTAAAGCATGCATAAAAGTTTCCGCTTTTACGTCCTTAATACTAACATTTAAAATATGAGGAATACAATATTCATTACTATTAATATAGACATCTTTTAATTCTTTTAAATTATCTTTTAAATAGTTATTTAAATCTAAAACATAATTATAATTATTATCTAAATTTTCTAAAGATAGTCTTAAGGCTTTAGCTAAAGAGGCAATTAAAGGATGACATGGAGTACCACTCCTGTAGTTAGTTGTGGATTTTCCGCCATGAATAATTGGCTCTAATTCTAGGTTTTTATTTTTAATTAAAGCTCCAATTCCTTTAAGACCATATATTTTATGGGCAGACATAGATACTAAATCAATATTATTTAAATCAACTTTTATTTTACCAATGCTTTGAGTCATATCGACATGAAAGAAACATTTGGGATAATTTTTTAATATATTGCTTATTTCTTCTATTGGCATTTTAAGACCTAGTTCACTATTAATATGATTAACAGTAACAAGAATAGTATCATCCCTAAGTAAACTTTTAAAATGTTCTAAATCAAGTAAACCATTATCTAAAGTATTTATATAACTTATTTCAAAGCCTAATGTTTTTAAATAATCTAGGGTAGAACTTACGGAAGAGTGTTCATATTTTGTGGTTATAATATGTTTACCGCGTGTTTGATATTTTAAAGCAATACCCATAATAGCTAAATTATTTGCTTCGGTAGAACCACTAGTATAAATTATTTCTTTATTTTGTAAATTTAAAAGGTTAGTTATTTGTTTGGTTGAAGCATCGATTAAATTTTGGGCATTTACTCCTAGTTTATGTAAGGAATTAGCATTTCCAGTTATTAAAGATGCTTTATTAAAAGAATCTAAAACCTCACTATTAACGGGAGTAGTAGCACTATAATCTAAATAAATCATCATAAACCTTCTTTCTTAATAAAAGATTATAACATAAATTCCATATTTTTGGTTATTAATATTACCCAATAAAAATAATTTTACATAAAATATTCTAGGTGATATTTTGAAAGATTATAAAGTATGTGTTTATGCCATTACGAAAAATGAAGAAAAGTTTGTTAAACGTTGGGTTGATTCTATGAGGGAAGCCGATAAAATAGTAGTTTTAGATACAGGTTCAACGGATAATACGGTGAGTTTACTCGAAAGTTTAGGAGTAGAAGTCCACACCCAAATTTTTAATCCTTGGCGTTTTGATGAAGCCCGGAATGCCTCCCTTTCCTTAGTCCCTTCGGAATATGATATTTGTGTCTGTGTCGATTTAGATGAAGTGTTTAGTAAAGGATGGAAAGATGAAATTTTAAAAGTATGGAATGATGATGTTACCAGAGTAAGATATAACTATAATTGGTCTTTTGATGAATATGGTAATCCAGGAACTAGTTTTCTAATTAATAAAATTCATAAGAATGGTTATTATAAATGGACTCATCCGGTTCATGAAGTATTAACTCCTTTAAAAGAAGAAAAAGAAGTATTATGTAATACGATTGAAGTTAATCACTATCCGGATAAAACTAAATCCCGTTCTTCTTATTTACCCCTTTTAGAATTAAGTGTTAAAGAAGATCCAGAAGATGATCGGAATATGCATTATTTAGGTAGAGAATATATGTATTATAAAAAGTGGGATGAATCGATTACTACTTTAAAGAAACATTTAACTTTAAAAAAAGCCACATGGAAAGATGAAAGAGCGGCTTCCATGCGTTTTATTGGAAGATGCTATAAAGCTAAGAAAGAAAAAGAGGAGGCAATTAAATGGTATCAAGACGCCATTAATGAAGCCCCACATCTTAGAGAAGGTTATGTCGAACTTGCTTATATCTATTATGAAGATAAAGATTATTTAAATGCTTATAATTATTTAAGAAAAGCTCTAGAAATAAAAAATAAAAGCAAATCTTATATTAATGAAGAATTTGCTTGGAATAGTTTTATTTATGATGTAATAAGTATTTGTGCATTTAATTTAGGTTATTATGAAGAAAGTGTTAAATGGGTTAAAAAAGCTTTAGAACTAGATAAAAACAATATTAGATTACAACTTAATCTAGAACAAATGGAAAAGTATATAAAATAAAAAGGGGATGTTAGAAAATAAATAAATTATTTTCTTGACCGTATCGAAAAATAGGTTCAGGCCACGTGCTTCAGCACGTAAACCCTTGGAGGGTTTAGAGGCAATTTATTG
>CANQBI010000006.1 GCA_947589435.1 uncultured Bacilli bacterium | reverse complement strand
CTCCGTAGCTCAGCTGGATAGAGCAATCGCCTTCTAAGCGATCGGTCAGGTGTTCGAATCACCTCGGGGACACCATCTTAAAATATAACTACTTTTAATTAAGTAGTTTTTTTATAGACTTATATTTTTAAATAAGTTATAATATTAACTAAATTTTTAGGAGGTTTCTATGAATGAGTTAAGAAAATATATTAAAGAATGTAATTTAGTTTTTACTAAAACTTTAAATGCAAATGATTTTTGTCGGGTTGATTTTGCCGGAGTTGAAAACATTCCTGTAAATACTCAAGATAGTATTAAACTAATTGATATAATAACATCTTTTAACAAATTATATGTCGCTTTTAAAAAGGAATATGATAAGTTAGAAAAAATAAACTTAGGTGAAAATGTTGAGGTAATTTCTTTTAAAAAATTTCACTTTAATTATGAAAATCAAGATATTCGCGAAGTTATTTTATATATCAATAAACCAACTTTTACGAAACATAACTCTACTATTCTCTATTTAAGAGAGGCTGATGGCAAAATTAAACCATTTATTTCTAATAACATTAATCCAGCTGATAAGAATTACTATAAAGAAAGTGTTTCAATAGATGAACAATTTGCCAAAAGATATATCGACTTTTTCGAAAAATACGAAACATTTTTAAAAGCGGTTAATTTTTTAAGAAATTGGGAAGTTTTTGGTGATTGTGTAGATTATCTTTATGTTGATATTGATAATCAACAAGAAAATATCCTTAATGGTTTAAACAAATTAAGAATTTCCATTTGTAATGGTTTTTGTCTTATCCATATCTTCATAAATTTAGGAGAAAACTTTGGCATTGATTATGATAAATGTGAAATAATACTCGATAAGAAAAAAAGACAAGGAACCAAAGAAGATTATGATTATATTTTAAATAATATATTGGTTAATAAAGAAAATACAAGAAAAAAAGAAAAACAAAGTAATAAAATATAAATTATTTCTTCATAAAACTCTTAACAATTTGTTAAATATATGATATTATAACAATATAATTTTTTATGAAAATATTAAAAAAGAACTGGCATATAAGCCTTATATGATTTATTCAATTTTTGAATATAAGAGTTATGTTTTAACTCAGTCATATAAGCACTGCCAGTTTTTATATTATTTAATTATTTTCTTTCTTTTTTTCTTACTTTTACTTTTATACCTTTTTTATATTGAATAAAGTCTTCAACATTTTCATCTAAAATGCTTAACATTTCAAAAGGTAAACCAATTTGATTACTAATTAATTTCTTGGTTTCTGGGTTTAATGTGTAACCTTTAGTTTTTTCTTCTTCCCCAAAAATAATTAATGTATCTGTCTTGCCATCATCAAAACGAGTACCCTCTTTAAATTTTTTTATTTCTTCTTCTTTTTCTTTAAATAGCCACTCGAAAGTTACGACCTCTTCATCATCATCTTTTATTGTATAAAAAACTGTAGGTTCACCATAAACAACTTTTATCGCCTCATAAAAATCACTTAAAGCGGCGAGTTTTTCACCCATGGTAGTTTCTCTATCTAGACATTTTCCTACTGAAATTCTTAAGAAAGCCTCTTTATTAAATTTATAATTAAAAGGAAGTCCTTCTTTAAATAAATAATCTAAATCACTATGGGACTCATCATAAGTTCTAAAATATTTTCCACTAAATAAAGCATTATAAGGTGTCCCATAATATTCAATTTTATCCTTTAAATAACTTTTTAAAAGGAAGTATAATTCTAAACAATCATCTTCTTTTGATACATAATTCATAACCAAAACCTCATTTCTAAAATAATTATACCACAAAATAAAAAATTAAGCATTATTTAATGAAATCAGTTTCTTTTTGTGTTAAAATTAACTTAAGAATATGGAGGATATATGGAAAAAAATAAAAAGAATACTCGGGAATTTATCAGTTTTGAAAGAGAAAAAATGAGGAAACCATTATAAAATGGTTATTTTTTTGTCAAATTTTTGATTTTAATATTGAGTACGTAAAGGGTACGTGATATAATTTTCTTATAAGGTAGTGATGTTTTTATGAGATTAAAAGTTACTAATTCTAAGTCTTCTACTTTGTTTTATATTATCGAATCTACTTATATTGATAAAAAACATTCAACTAGAACAGTTGAAAAACTTGGTACTCTTGAAGAAGTTAAAATTAAAGCTAAAGATGAAGATCCGTATATATGGGCAAAAAAATATGCTGAAAAACTTACTAAACAAGATAAAGAAAATAAAAGAGAAATCATTAAATACTTTTCTCAAAGTAAATTAATTGATAAAGACACTAAACAATCTTTTAATGCAGGTTATTTGTTCTTACAAAAGATTTATTATGGTTTAGGTATTAACAATATTTGTAATTCTATAAAAGATAAGTATCAATTCCATTATGACTTAAATAATATTTTATCTAATCTTATATACTCTAGAATTATTTATCCTTCTTCTAAACTAAAAACTTTGGAATCTTCTAAAAACTTTCTCGAACAACCTAACTTTACTTATAATGATATTTTAAGAAGTTTAGAAGTTTTATCTAAAGAAAGTGATTATATTCAATCAGAACTTTATAAAAATAGTTTAAAATATTCTAAAAGAAATGATAAAGTATTATTTTATGATTGTACTAATTATTATTTTGAAATTGAAGAGGAAGATGACTTTAGAAAATATGGTAAAAGTAAAGAACACAGACCTAATCCGATTGTAGGTATGGGTTTATTTCTTGATGGTGATGGTATTCCTTTAACTTTTGATTCTTTTGATGGAAGTAAAAATGAACAAATAACTTTAAAACCTTTAGAAGAAAAAATCATAAACGATTTTAATAATCCAATGTTTGTTGTTTGTACTGATGCTGGTTTATCTAGTACTGCTAACCGTAAGTTTAATAACAAGGATAATCGGAAATTTGTTACTACTCAATCTTTAAAAAAATTAAAACAATTTTTAAAAGATTGGTCACTAGATTTATCAAAAGGTTGGCATTTATCAGGCTATGATAAAACCTTTGATATTTCTAAATTAAGAGATGATGAAGATTTAATTAATACTTATTATGACAAGATATTCTACAAAGAAAGATGGATTAAAGAAGATGGTATTGAGCAAAGATTAATCATTACCTTTTCTCCTAAATATCAAGAATATCAAAAACATATTAGAGAAAAACAAATTCAAAGAGCAAATAGTATTATAGAAAAAAATCCCAAGAAAATAAAAAGTAACAATGAAAATGACCCCAAAAGATTTATTGAAATTATACCTACAACCAAAGATGGCGAAGTTGCTGAAAACAACAACTACATCTTAAACCAAGAAAAAATTAATGAAGAATCTTTATATGATGGTTTATATGCTGTCTGTACTAATTTAGAAGATGATGTATCTGAAATAATCAAGATAAACAAAAGAAGATGGGAAATTGAAGAATCATTCCGAATTATGAAAAGCGAATTTAAAGCAAGACCTGTTTACTTATCTAGAGAAGATAGAATTAAAGCCCACTTTCTTACTTGTTTCTTATCTTTAGTTATATTTAGATATTTAGAAAAAAAACTTGACGAGAAATATACTATTTCTGAAATTATTGATACTTTAAAAAATTATAATTTAAATTTAATTGGAAACGATTATATTCCAAGTTATACTAGAACCAATTTAACTGATGATTTACACAAAGTTTTTGGCTTTAGAACTGATTATCAAATAATAAACGAAAAAAATATTAAAAAAATTTGTAAACAAACAAAAAATTAAAATTGCGTACTCACTTTTAAAAAATCAAAAAATCTCTCAATTCCTTGTAAACAAAGGGTTTGGGAGATTTTACTCTTTCAAAACTGATAAATTCAAGATTATATCACAAAATAAAAAATTAAGCATTATTTAATGAAATCAGTTTCTTTTTGTGTTAAAATTAACTTAAGAATATGGAGGATATATGGAAAAAAATAAAAAGAATACTGGAAAAATTGTTATTATTAGTCTTATTGTACTTTTATTTTTAGGAATAGGTATTTATTCTTATATAAAAGTAACCGAAAAAATTAATTATGAAAAGACTTATGAATTTAAACTCATTAATAAAGGTTATGATAAAGATACGGCGATTAAAATAAGTAAGAAATTTAAAGATAAAGAAATTGATTATATCCTAGAAGAAAAAATTAATGATATTTATTTAAATCTTGCCAATGACAAATTTTTTATCTATGATAAATTTTATGAATATTTAGATTATCAAAAAGAAAATGAGGATGAAAGTATTCGGGATATTGTCGAAAAAGTTAACACAAATACTCATAAAGAATATTATACCGATCCAGTCCCTACCGACATTTCCAAAGGTAATTTAATGTTAGTTAATAAATATCACTATTTAGAAAGTGATTTTACGCCGGAAAATTTAGTAAATATTTCTCAAACATATGCGTACGGTGATATTGGAAGTCAAAAAGCAACAGAAGAAACTTATAATGCTTTTTTAAATATGTGGAATGCTTCCCATGAAGCGGGATTCTATCTAATGGTTAATTCTTCCTATCGGACTTTTGATAAACAACAAAGTGTTTATGATGATTATAAAAAAATGGGTGGCACCAATTATGCCGATAAATATGCCGCAAGACCAGGATATTCCGAACATCAAACGGGACTTACTTTAGATATTTTTGAAAAAGGAACAAGTTCCAAAACATTCCCTGATACGGAATCTTATAAATGGCTTGTGGAAAATGCTCATAAATATGGTTTTATTCAAAGATACCCTACTGATAAAATTAATATCACAGGTTATGATTTTGAATCTTGGCATTATCGTTATGTGGGTGTGGAAGCGGCAACTTTCATTTATGAAAACGGAATAACTTTTGATGAATATTATGCTTACTTTGTCAAGTAAGCATTTTTATTAGTTAAGAGTTTATAATTTTTAAAATATTTGATATAATTAAAGAGGTGAAATGTGTTGAATTATCCGAACAAAATAAAAAAAGATTATAAAAAAAATATTAACTATGGCAACCGCGGAATGGATTTAGAAAATATGATTAATGAAGCCAATGAATATTACTTAGAAAAAAATATGGCTTTAATCTATAAAAAACCAACTCCGATTGGAATTGTTAAAGTTAGTTATGATAACAATAAACAAAAGATAAAAGATGCATATTTTGCTACCCAATCAACATTAGATTATAATGGACTATATAAAGGTAAATATGTCGAGTTTGATGCCAAGAATACCGAATCTAAAACATCATTTCCAATTAGTAATGTTCATCTTCATCAAATAAGACATATCAGAAGAGTTATTGAACATGGTGGAATAGTTTTCTTAATTATTCGCATTAATGGTTTAATCTTTTTACTAAATGGTCCGGATTTTATTTCATTTATTGATAATACAGATAGAAAAAGTATTCCTTTTGATTATATTAAAGAAAAAGGATATTTACTGGAATATAATTATATTAAAGGACTTGATTATTTAAAATACGTAGATTTAATTGGAGGTTTAAATAATGAAAAAAATTAAATTAAAAATTAAAAAACCAAATGAAGGAGTTAAAAAGCCAAAAGAAAAAAAGATACTATGGAAAAGTATTTTAAACATTGTTTTATTAATTGGCATTGTGATAGTTAGTTTAGGACTTATCTTTGTTTTATTCATTGTTTTAACTTCTCCAAACTTTGATAAAGATAAATTATATCAAAAAGAACCAACTATTCTTTATGATAAATATGGAGATGAACTAGCAAGAGTCGGATCTATGGATAGTACAGTTATTACTTATGATGAAATACCTGATGTTATCATTGATGCGTTAATTGCCACCGAAGACTCGAGATTCTTCCAACATAATGGTTTAGACTTATTTAGATTTTTAAAAGCTACTGTCCAACAATTAGTGGGTAAAAGTTATGCTGGTGGAGCCTCTACTCTATCGATGCAAGTAATTAAAAGAACTTATACTGGTGGCGAAGATGAAGGTATTAAAGGAATAATTAGAAAATTTAAAGATATTTATATGTCGGTCTTTAAACTAGAGGCTAATTATACTAAAGAAGAAATAATCGAATTTTATTTTAATAGTCAATGGTTCGCTAATGCCGGAGATATTAATATTGCTAAAGGTATTTATGGTATTGAAAAAGCTAGTCAATATTTCTTTGGTAAATCTAGTAAAGACTTAAATTTAGCGGAAGCTTCCCTACTTGTCGGAATGTTCCAAAATAGCCGGATGTATAATCCTTACCAACATCCTGAAGATGCTAGAGGAAGACAAAAAACGGTTTTAAAATTAATGGTAAGACATGGTTATATTACGGAAGAGCAAATGAATGATGCCTTAGCTATTCCGGTTGAAAGTTTACTTAGTGAATATAGTTATAAAGACTTACAAGCCGAAAGTAAACAAGCCTTTGTGGAATATGTTTTAGATGAAGTTGAAAGTAATTTAGATATTGATCCTTATACAACATCATTAAAGATATATACAACCTTTGATCCGAAAATTCAAGCTATCTTAGAAAAAGTTGAAGATGGTGAAGTTTATAAATTCCCTGATGATACTGTTAATGAAGGTATTGCGGTAACATCTATTGAAGATGGCTCAATCGTCGCACTATCAGGAGGAAGAGATTATAAAGGTAATGGTATTAACTTTGCCGTAGACATAAGAAAACAACCAGGATCAACAGCAAAACCATTATTTGATTATGCCATGTATATTGAACATATTTCTCATAGTAGTTATGCGATGGTTTTAGATGAACCAACTACTTATACTAATGGTACTCCTATTTCTAACTACGATAATAGTTATAAACATTTAATTACAATGCGTTATGCTCTAAGGGATTCTAGAAATATCCCCGCTTTAAGAATATTTAAGGAAGTTGCGAAACTTGACCAAAGCATAATTGAAGATTTTGTTCATAGTGTTGGTATTGATTATGGCGATTATTTAGTTGAAGCGGCTTCAATTGGAGGATTTGATGGCGTTAGTCCTTTACAAATGGCGGCGGCTTATGCTTCTTTTGCCAGAGGTGGCTACTACATTAAACCTTACTCTTATACCAAAGTAGTTAATACCGAAACCGAAAAAGAAATCAATTATAGTTATACTAAAGAAAAAGTTATGGAAGAATCTACAGCTTATATGATAAATAGTATTTTAAATGCTTATGGAGCTGGTGGTAATAATGTTGCTGGTAAAACAGGTACCACTAACCTTGATAAAGCTACTAAAGATAGACTTAATTTAAAAAGTGGGGCTGTAAAAGAAGTATGGTACAATACCTACTCTACCGAATATTCTGTATCCCTATGGTATGGTTATGATGTTTTAGAGCCTGATGCCGCCACAACAAAACATTATTTAACAAGTTCAACTGGTGGAACTGCAAGAAGTACGATGATGAGTTATTTAGCTAAAAATATTCATAAAGATAAAAAAGACTTTAGTGTTCCAAAAGGAGTAACTGCTGTAAAAGTTGAACAAGAAACATTCCCACCACAATTATGTAGTTCCCATACTCCAGAATCAATGTGTTTAACTGAATACTTTGTTTCCGGAACAGAACCAACTGACGTCTCACCTCGTTATGATAATTTAGAAAACCCCACTAATGGAACATTCCAATTTAGTGGCAATTCCATAACCTTAAAATGGAATCCAATAAAGACACCTGAGGCTATTGATACAACTTACTTACAAGAGCATTTTAATGAGTATTATGCGGAGTATGCCCAAGATTATTATAATAAAAGACTTAATTATAATAATACCAATATTGGTAATTTAACATATCGAATCTATTTAAGAAATAGTGATGGAACCGAAACAGAAATAGGATCTACTTCCGGTAATAGCTTTACTTATTCTGTTTCTGCAGGAGGCAATTATACCTTTGTTGTTAAATCATCTTATACTATTTATAAAGGTAATATGTCTAGTGGTCTTGTAATAAGTACGAAAACCATTGATAGTAATATTAGTGATATGGTTGATGATGACGATGAAGATAATGATACTGGTTTAAATTAAAAACTTGGATTAATTTCCAAGTTCTTTTTTTTAATTTATTCTTTCAAATTTATCTTTTCCTACCCCACAGACAGGACATTTCCAATCATCGGGCAAAGATGCAAAAGGTACATCTTCTTTATTATCATCATATATATGACCACATATCATGCAATGATAAATAGGTTTAGAATCATCTTTTATTTCTTCTTCTATATAAGTTGGAGCTTTCTTTGGCGAAGAACCTTTCATATTTTCTTGATAATATTTATATGTTAGAGAATTATCATCATTTATTACTTTAGAACTAGTTACTTTTACTAAAAATATATCGTGAGTATCTACAGATGTAATGGAAATAACTTCACCTACAATATAACCATTGATGCCTTCATTAAGAGTAGGAATGTTTTCCACTAATTCATAGTTAACATTGGCAAATTTATCGGTATCTTTTGAAGAATAAAAACCAAAAGTAGTTATAACATCTTTATTTACTTTTTCACTTAAAACATTAATAATTAATTTCTTACTTTCTTTAATAATTTTATTGGTATAATTATCTTTATTTATACTAATAGCTATAACAGGATTATGACTTGTTATTTGGGTTACCGTATTAACAACACATCCCGCTTTTTCTTTTTCATTACTACTAGTAATAATATACAAACCATAAGATAGTTTTTTAAATACATTTTTATCGATCATCTAAGAGTTCCTAAATTAATTATTTTTTCAACTTCTTCTCTAACACTTTCAAAAGTAAATGGTTTAGCTAAGACATCTACTATATCATAATTGAAAGCTCTATCTACTCTATCTTTAGCCACATCACCAGTTATAATACAAACGGGTATTCTTTTAAATAAATTATTTTCTTTAAAATAATCTAAAACGGCAAAACCATCAACTTCGGGCATACTTAAATCAAGTAAGCAAGCTAATATTTCACCATCAACATTATTTTTAATAATGTCAATAGCTTCTCTACCATTTTGAGCCACTATTACTTCATAATTATCTTTAAATGCTCTTTCCACAATGTTACTAATAATTTTGGAATCATCCGCTACTAAAATTTTTTTCATTTATTCTCCTCCTAAATATTTATGAGCTAAATCCGTAAATCTCTTTATCTCTTTATCCAACTTATCAAACTTTTTATTTACTTCATCGATATTGTTTCCTTTGCTAGCCATTTCATGTTCATAAGCAATATCGGCTAAATCTTTAAATCCTAAATATTTAGCATCACTTTTTAAAGCATGAACTAGTATCGCATAATCTTCCATATTTTGTTCATCTTTATATTTTATTATATTTGGTACTCGGGTTTCATTTTCTTCTAAAAAAGCTTCAAGAGTTTCATCATAAAATGATAAATCTCCTAAAAATTCTAATGCACTATCTAAGTCAACTCCATTATCTGTTAAAATACTAACATCTTTCATTAAAACCACCTCTACTATTTAAATTATAACACAAAAACACAACATTGGGTACGGAAATAAAATTTTGTGTAAACTAGGATTTATGATATAATCTAGAAAGGTGATAGCTATGAAATACGGAATGCCTGCTTTAGTAGAATTTACAAATATTTTAGATAATGTTAATTTAGCTAAATCTAATAATTTAGATTTTATTGAACTAAATATGGATTTACCATATTGTCAAAATATTAAAAAGCAAGAATTAATAAAATATAATTTAGAATTTACCATGCATTTATCTGAAAAATTAAATGTAGCTGAACTTAATGATAACTTAAGAGAAAGTTATTTAAATGAAGCCATAAGACAAATTAAATTAGGTATCGCTAATAATATTAAAAAATTTAATCTTCATATTGATTCAGGAGTTTATTTTACTCTACCTTCAGGAAAATATTATTTAAATGATAAATATATAGATATCTACTTAACAAACTTAGAAAAAAGTTGTCAAAAACTTAATGAACTAGCCGAATATTATAATATTGAAATCAATTTTGAAAATACCAAAATCCATGATTTTACCAAAAAAGCTATAAATCTAATTAATGATTTTTCTAATTTAGGATTTACTTTAGATATTGGTCATAATGAAAAAAATAAAAATTTAGCATATCCTATTTTAAAAGAAACTAATAAAATAAGACATATTCATATGCATGATTATGATGGCAAAAGTGATCATTTAGAAATAGGTAAAGGTTTAATTGATTTTAAAAATTATCAAGATGTAATTAATAAATGTTATGTTGTAATTGAAGTTAAAGAAAAGCAAGAACTAATTAATAGCTTAAAAAAATTAAAGAATTTAAATCTTTAATTTTTTATTTTAAATAAGTATTTAAGACTCTTTCTAGTTCTTTTTTGTCAATTGGTTTGGAAATATAATCATTGAATCCTTCTTTTAAATAATTTTCTTTCATACCCGCAATGGCATTAGCTGTTAGTGCAATAACTGGAGTATTAAAGTTTTCCATTTCTTTTAATTTTTTAAATGTTTCTACCCCACTTAACTTAGGCATCATATCATCCATTAAAATTAAATCATATTTTTCGCCTTTTTTAATTTTATCTAAACATTCAAATCCACTGGCAACTTCTTCCGTTTGTAAATTATAAGTTGAAAGAAGTCTTGCTGCTACTTTTAAGTTAATGGCGTTGTCATCGACAATTAAAACTTTCTTTCCTTTAATACTTACTTTCTTTGGTTTTACTTTAACTTCTTCCTTTTTAGTTTTCGGATTAGTTACAATCTTTTGGTCAATGGCTACTGTAAACTTAGAACCTTTTCCATAAGTTGAATCAACGACAATAGTCCCATGCATTAAATCAAGTAATTTTTTCGTAATCGCAAGACCTAAACCAGTACCTTCAATAGTCATATTCTTATCAACATCAAATCTTTCAAACTTCGTAAATAACTTATCAATATTTTCTTTCTTAATGCCAATACCACTATCTTTGACACTAATTATTAAACGACATACTTTATCTTTTCTGACCGTATCAACATTAAATTCAATAAATCCTTCTTTAGTATATTTTACGGCATTAGTAAGTAAATTTAAAACTATTTGTTTTAATCTGACATAATCCCCATTTAAATATTCTGGTAAATCTTTCGCAATATTAATTCTAAATTCTAAAGGTTTATCACCTAGTCTTCCTTTCGTAAGTTTAACAAGTTCATCAAACACTTTAGCGGGTTCATATTCCACATTAACAATTTCTAGTTTATTGGCTTCAATCTTGGATATATCCAAAATACCATTTACTATTTCAAGTAAGTTTTGGGAAGCCGCCATTATATCTCTTACTTCATCTTTTACTTCTTCAATGTTATCTTCTTCTAAAATTAATTGACTAAAGCCATCAATAGCATTAAGTGGTGTTCTTATTTCATGAGACATATTTGATAAGAAATCTGTCTTGGCTTTATTAGCTTTTTCCGCTTGATCTTTAGCAATGTTTAATTCTTTAATTAATTGTAAGTCTGGATTTTCAATAGTAAAGTACATTAGAAATGTTACAAAAGTTTCTAATGATGTAATAAGTAATAATTCTGGATAAATTCTATTAATAATTACAACAACAAGACTAAAAATTAAATAAACTAATATGGGCATATATTTGGTCTTTTTTAAATTTTTATAATTTCTTATTAAAGCATATATCCAAATAATAGCATATATAGCCGATACTAAATATATGACATTTGCGGATGGACCATAAGAATATACTTTACTATTATCATTCATTAAATATAATGGTAAAACACATACAACAATTGCTATTACAGCAAAAACAGCACCACAAAATTTAAATATTTTTTTATATTGTTTGGCTTTTTCGGTAAGGGAATAATCTTTTGATTTAACAATTATAACAAAAATATAGATAGAGAATAAGGTAATCCAAGTTAATAAATATAAAATATAGGATTTGGAAACAATCATGGCAAATGTTCCTAAAACATCAGCCCGCATTATACAAATGTAAGTAAATATTGCTAATAATACCCCAAAAAAATTCGTAATTATTAACCAAGAATATATTTTATTTTCTACAGATTCATATCTTTTTTTTGAGAAAAAGATTACTACTAATAACAAAATATAGAAAAAACTACATATTGTAAAGAAATTACCTCTCATCTATTATCACCTACTATAAAATTATAGCAATAAAAAAAAGATATTTCTATCTTTTTTCGACATTTTTTTAATTTTGAATTCTTTTTCTAGAAAGTCCTCCATCATATGTATAATTTTCTTCAAAATATTTATAATCAATTTTGCCATTTCCTGTTTCTGGTATATGATCTACTACTACATAATCAAAAGCAACATCTCTTTCAGGTAATTTTTCTAAAGCAAGAGTTTTTAATTCTTCAATAATTTTTTCAACTTCGGCTTCATGACCTTCTTCTAATTGAATAAAAGCTACTGGAAAATGACCATTAACAACTTTTTCATTTTTTAAACCAACACAAGTACAAGCTTTAACATATGGATGGCTTGTTGCCACATTTTCAATATAAAGTGGGAAAACATTATGGCCGTCTTGACGGACTATCATTCTCTTTAATCTATCGACAATATATAATCTACCTTCTTCATCAACTCTGCCAACATCTCCAGTATGTAAATGTCTTATACCATCTTTAATTTCAATTACTTTTTGAGTTTCTTCTGGATTATTAACATACTCTTTCATTACCCCTTCACCAGTAAGTAAAACTTCCCCGGTTTCATTATATTTTAAATCTCTTCCATCTTCTAGAGAAACAATTCTAATACCTGTATTTAAAGCTGGAATTCCCACTGTAGATAATTCATTTTCTAGTGTTGATTCTCCAACATAAATTTGTGTTGCTGCAAGTCCTGTATTTTCTGAACAACCATAACCCACAACGATTTTACTTTGACAATTATGTCTTTGTAAAAATTCATTAGTTTTTCTTTTTAGTTTTTGGTCCATAGCATCTCCACCAGCAGCTGGCGTTTTAATAAATGATAAATCAGCTTTTTGAGCTTTAGGATTTTCAATAAGATATTGATAATATGATGGAACTCCAGCAAAATGATTTGGCTTATGTTTTAAAATAAGTTTAGGGAAATCTTCTGGCTTAAATGATGGAATTATGACATTTGTTAAACCTAAAACTAAAGGCATATGTAAACCAACACCTACACCATAAGCTAAGAAATTAGGCATTATTCCTAAGAATTTATCTCCTACTTCTTCATTCATTCCTGAATACCTATAATCTAGGGCTACAGCATTTAAATTTTTGTTAGTAAGCATTACTCCTTTTGGAGTACCAGTTGTACCAGAGGTATTTATAACAACCGCTACATTATCTCTAACTGATTCACTAGTTGTTAATTCGCTTGGTTCAAAACTAATTTCTTTTCGATGTTCACTTACTAGTTTTGTTAAAGGCATATAAACATCATTCTTTGGACAATTTGGTAGTCCTTTACGGTGATTTTCCACAATTGTTTTGGCACTTTGAATATAATTTAATCCTAAAGGTAAAGAATCTGATGCCGATATCGTATAAACGGTTTTTAAATTAGTATCCTCAATTATGCGCATAATTTTAGGATATACAATATCTAACATGATTAATTTCTCAGAATTAACTTGATTTATATATTGTTTTATTCTATCTAAATTATTTCTCGGATCAATTAAATTGGCGATTGCTCCAATTTTATTTAAAGCATAAATTGCATAAAAAACTTCTGGTATATTAGGACTCGCAATACTTACAACTTCACCTTTTTTTACTCCCATTTCCGTAAATGCAGAAGCATAATCATTTGTTTTTCTTAAAAATTCTTCATAAGTTATTTTGCGACCAAAATATTCCATTGCTACTAAATTTTGCATTTTATTTTCAATAATACTTTTATAAAGTAGGCCATACATTGATAAATCAGGAACACCATAATTTTTAATAGCGTCCTCTGTATAATATTGTAAATGGCTTAAATCCAAATGCGGATAACCTGTTTTATTCTCATGATTTAACGCATTACTTCTAAGTTTCAATAATTCTTCGATATTCATCTTATCCCACCCTCTTATCTTTATATTAAGATAAAGAGGCAAATATAACAAGATTACTTTACACAAATTAGACTTAAAGTTGATGCTTTTAGTTACTTTTTAAAACTTCTCTTATTTTTCTTCTTGCTAAACTTGTTTGAGCTATACTTTCCCATTCTTCTTTCGGAGTTGATATAAGTTTATCGGTAATAACTTTGACTCTATCTTTATTTTGTAAAACATAACTTAAAGGTACCTCAGCATCATTAACAATAGCCCCAATCATGGTATTACCAATATCACTATGAATTTTATAAGCAAAATCAATGACAGTAGAGCCTTTAGGTAATTCGATTACTTCGCCTTTAGGAGTATAAACATAAACTTTATCCGCAAAAACTTCTTTTTTAACTTCTCTTACAAAATCCCTATTATTTTTAAAAGTCGAATCAATATCCACTAAAGATGTAAAAAATTGAAATTTATCTTTTAAGGCTTTTTGCATTTTGACTCTCGCATCATCACTTTCAATATCAAAATAAGAAGTTAAACCAAATGAAGCAATTTTATCCATTTCATAGGTTCTAATTTGGGTTTGAACAAGTTCCCCATTCGGGCCAAAAACCGTGGTATGAAGGCTTTGATACATATTCGTTTTCGGATTACAAATATAATCTTTAAATTTACTATTCATAGGATGATATAAATGATGAATTAAACCTAAACTAATATAACAATCATATAATTCATCAACCATTATTTTTAACGCTAATAAGTCATGGATATTGGATAACTTATAGCCTTCTTCTAATTTTTTATAAATACCATAGATATTTTTAGTTCTTATTTTTATTTCACTATTTACGCCATTACAAGTAAGTATTTCTTGAATTTTTAAAAGCATTTCTTGTAAAAAAGGCATACTATGTTCCGCGATTAATTCTTGCTTTTGAGCAATTTGTTTATAAACACTAGGTTTTAAATATTTTAAAGATAAATCTTCAAGTTCACTTTTAATTCGGTAAGCCCCTAAAGAATAAGCTAAAGGCACAAACAATTCTAAAGTTTCTAAGGCATTTTCTTTTTGTTTAAAAGCTCTTTTATATTGAAGAGTACGCATATTATGAAGACGATCAGCAAGTTTAATAATAATTATTCTTACATCGTTAGAAAGACCGGTAATTATCTTTCTAGTATTAGCTAAATTTTGTTCTTCTTTTGTCGCAAAATTCATTTTAGCGAGCTTTGTAACACCATCAACTAAATTCGCCACATCCCTATTAAAATTCTCTTCAATTTCTTCTTTCGTTATTTTAGTATCCTCTAAAGTATCATGTAAAAGGGCAGCACATAAAGTATCACTATCGGCGTGCATTTCCGCTAAAATATAAGCCACATTCAAAGGATGATTAATGTATTCTTCCCCACTTTCTCGAAACTGTCCTTTATGCAAATACTCCGCTAAAGCATAAGCCTTTTTAACTTTTTCTAAACTATCAAGTTGATAAGTTTTTACTAGTTCTAAAAATTTTTCCTTCGTTACTTCCATACTACCCATCCTTTATCACAAAAAAATGACTCAAGGTTTTCCCTTTAAGCCATTTTATGCCCACATAAAATTATATAATTGTGATTAATATTTAAATTTTTAAAATAAATATAATCTTTTCTCATACTATGCCTTTCTTTAAAATAAAGATAGCATAAGAATAACATATATACATCCTTCTTGTCAAACTATTTCTTAATAAATTCTTCTTTACTACCATCTAAATAGATGACTTTATTATCTTTAATATCGGATACATTTTTAAAATCATTATAGTTATCAACGGCATCGGTATATAATAAATCGATATAATCTTCATAATTAAATAAACCAACCGTATTATTTTCTTTTAAGAAAATAATATATGTTAAATTATCGACCTCTAATTGTTTCATTTCTTTTATCTTACTATCTAACTTAATTCTAAAAGCTCTTAATTTTTGATTATTTAAATATATATCATAATAAAATGAACGATCATATAAAGTATTAAGACGGTCAGTTAGATTTTTATCTAAATTTAAATCTTTTACTTCTTCTTTATTTAAAGGAGTTAAATAAGCGGTGCCATCACTTAATAAATACATGGTAGCATAATCAAGGTTAATCGTATCTTTTAAAGTAATTTCTTCTTCCTTTTTACTATTTAATTCCTTTTTTATCACTTTATCATAAACAATAAAACTTAATAGAATAAAAATAATAATTAATAAAATAATAGTTAATTTATTTGTTTTCATACTCCTCCAATGCTTTTAATATTCCTTTATAAGGAAGGGTTGCACAATGCTTCCTATTGCTTTGTTTATATATATCTTGAAAGGCTAAACCTTCTTTTAATAAAGTATCATCATATTCTTCTTCATCACACATGGCATAAAAATTATTTATGTATTCTTTGGCTTCTTTTATGGTTTTACCAATTAAATTTTTAATCATAACCGATGTGGAAGCTGTTGATATAGCACAAGCTTCTCCCAAGAAATGAATATCTTCAATTTTATCATTATTAAACTTAATATATAAATCGATATTATCAATACAATTAGGATTACGAGTATTAACTTTTTGATAATCACTACCCATAACTTCACTTTTATTTACAGGATGTTGGAAATTTTCTAATATTACTTCTCTGGCTAATTCTTTATCCATAACTTTTCACCCAGACTTAATTTAGCGCATATTTACTATTCTGTCAAGAAAAAAGAAAGTCCTAAAACTTTCTTAAAACATTTCTTTCATAATTTTATCTTTATCTTTTAAGAGTTCCACTAGACTATCAATTTCGGATTCTGTGTTATAGAAATACAAACTTACTCTAATGGAATTAGCCACTCCTAAAACATCTTTAGTAAGCTTTGCACAGTGACTACCCGCTCTTACACAAATACCATATTTGTTTAAATAATAAGCGACATCTTCCGAAAATAAACCATCGACATTAAAAGCGACAATACCACTATCAGCTTCAATATTTAAAATATCAATATGGGGAATACTTACTAATTTTTCGATTAAATAACTTCTTAAATTCTTTTCATAAGCACTTATTTTATCCATACCAACTTTATTTAAATATTTAATGGCCTCTCCTAAACCAATAACCCCCGAAATATTTGGCGTACCTGCTTCAAATCTCGTCGGAACCTCTTTTAAAACCATTTTATCGGGAGCATCAAAAGACTCATTCATGCCGCCCCCTAAATTCATCGGTTCAATATTTTGCATTAGTTCATATTTCGCATATAAAACACCCACTCCGGTTGGACCACACATTTTATGGGCTGAAAAAGCTAAAAAGTCCACATCTGTATCACTAACATTAGTCTTAATATGCGGAACACTTTGGGCTCCATCCACAACCACAAAAATATCTCTTTCATGAGCAAACTTGGTTATTTCTTTAATAGGTCTTATATCTCCCACCACATTCGTAATTTCCGCTAAACTAATTACTTTAGTTTTCGGAGTTACGACTTTTTTCAAATTATCTAAAGTAACAAAATTATTATCATCTAAAGGAATATATTTAATGATAGCCCCAGTCTCTCCAGCTACCCTAAACCAAGGCATCACATTAGAGGCATGTTCCGTTTTCGTTAAAATAATTTCGTCTCCCGCTTCAAGAAGGCCACTAAAAAAACCATTCACAATTAAATTTAAACTATCTGTTGTGCCACTAGTAAAAACTATCTCTTCTTTTCTTTTTGCTCCAATAAAATCTTTTACAAGATCTCTTGTATTTTCATACTCTAAATCAACTTTATAAGAAATATCATAATCTCCTCTATGGGCATTAGCACTATAATTTTCATAATAATCCGTCATTTTATCAATAACACATTGAGGTTTTAAACTAGTTGCCCCATTATCTAAATAAATTATATCTTGTCTTAACATTGGAAAGTCATCTCTATGCATAATCTTCACCTCCAGTTTTTATAAAATCATCCATATTACTATATATAAAGCCTTTAAGTAATATTTCTTTCGCATTACTTTCATTTATTCCTTTACTCATTAAATAGAATAAAGATGCTTTATCAACACCTCCAATAGTTGTTAGGTGATTAGCTACTACCTCATTACTTAAAGCTACAATATTAGGCTCCACTAAGACATTTCCCCTATTATTTATTCCTTTTAAATCTTCTAAGGCGATATTATCAGTGGTATCCTCAAATACTTTAACATTAATTATTATCTTACTTAATCCCTTATTACTGATATTTCTAATACTTAAATAAGACTCATTATTATTTCCTTTAATATCATTATTTATTATACATTCACAATCTTCACTATTTTTAAAACTATAATTATAATGAACTTTCGAATTATTAACTTGATTAATATTTACATAAACATTATTTTGATTATTTTCTCTAAAGTCATAGAAAAACAAATTACTACCATCTTTTAAATTTAAATTAATCTTATCAATATTTTCATTTATTAAATAAATAGTTACATTACCTAAAATGTTTAAATCTAAACAATTATTTTTAGAACTTATTTTATATATACCATCATTTAAATCTCTAATATCACTCACTAATAATTTATTCATAATTTTCATTCTCTCTTATAACAAATGTATCAGATACATCTTTAAATCCTTTAGAAAGAATTTCTTTAGCTAGGTCACTACTTCCTGATTTGACTATCTTTTTATTTTCTAAAACATGCACCTTAAAATCTTTAAAATAATCGATTAAAGTATTAGAATGCGTAATAATAAACATCGTAGGTTTATATTCTTCATAATATTTAGCTAAACTTTTACCTACTATTTTTAAAGCATCAACATCAAGACCCGAATCAATTTCATCTAACATCACAAATGTTGGTTTTAAAACCCATAAATGTAATAATTCAATTTTCTTTCTTTCCCCACCAGAGGCTCCCACATTTATTTCTTTATGAATAAAACTTTTATCTAGTTCTAATGATTCACAAATACTTTCTAACTCTTTACTAAAATCAAAAATATTAACGGCCTCCCCAGTTTTTTCACTTAAGGCTAGTCTTAACATTTCGGCATTAGTTACACCTTCAATAGCAATCGGACTTTGATTAATTAAATATATACCTAATTTCGCTCTTTCAAAAACATTTAAATTAGTTATTTCTTTGCCATTATACTTAATTGAACCCTCAACTTCATAATTAGGATTCCCCATAATAGATGAGGCTATACTACTTTTACCAACGCCATTTGGACCCATTAAAACATGAATTTCTCCATCATTTAAAGTTAAATTCAAATTACTAACTAATTCTTTATCTAAAACTTTTAACGTAACATTTTTAATTTCTAACATACTTGTCACCTACGAGTTAGATTATACCATAATTTCATCTTTTTTTAAACAAATAACGGAGTTCTAAACAAGTTTCGTAAAACTTATTATCTCCGTTTTCAATTTAGACTAAAAGTCTTAGATAATCTTTGTCTTCTATCTTCCCTAGTATATAACCTTAATCATATAATCATTCAAGTTATAGAAGGCTTCTGGCGAACCGCATTCGTATTGTCCACATTATTCCTGTTCAAGTTGCCGTCTGTATTCACATTCCACGCCCGATAATTGCTGCTGTTGAGGCCATACCTATCATAATTATCAAGATTACCTATCTATATTATCGCATAATTTCATCTATTTTATATAAAAAGAAAAATAATTATTTACATTAAGTATCTAATTTGATATAATAATTTTATTAAGAGATATTATATCTCTATTTGCAAGCCAGTTAAGTGGCTTGACCCGCGTAGGTGCTAGGCGCCGCTTATAACTGCAACCTTCTATGGTTGCTTTTATAATGTTATTTTTAATAAATATTCACTTTTTAAAATTTACCCCTTTACTTTATGTATCATTTATTGTATAATTAAATTGTCAAAGGAATATAATATAAATAGAAATATTTATTTTATATCTCCCCGAGCCAGTTAAGTGGCTCGATCCGCGTAGGTGCTAGGCGCCGCTTATAACTGCAACCTTCTATGGTTGCTTTTATAATTCTATAATTTTTTCTTACTTAAATCTCTAATTATTTTTCTTATAATATCTTTTTGAAAGAAATATTTTTCATGATATGTATTATTTAGCTTATTTTTATGTTTATAAAATAATTTATCTATATACGTTAACATATCTGCTATTTGAAATAATCTATTTTCAACATGGTCAAATTCTTTTATATGTTCATAATTTTCAAAGTTTTCTTTAAACACTTTATCTATTACTTTTCCTAAATCATTTTGACCATTGTCATAATACACTTCTACTTTATCAAACTTACTAAAATAATTTTCATTTCTTTTTATCATATTATTTATCTCATTATATATCTTTCTTTTTAAAGTTCTTAAATTACTGGCATATTTTTTATCAATTATAATTGTAAAATATCTTGCATCTATTTTTTTGGCAAACAAATACAAAGCATTAAAAATACTTTTTCTTACATTTAAAGGTAATTTACTATACTCACCTCTATTGTTAATTAGATTGGCTGTATGAACCATTCCTTCATAACCAATCCTTTTTAATCTTTTATTTAAATCATTTATTTCTTTTGCTATATCATATTTGGGATTATATAAAACAAATGATACTAAATAATATTTAGATGATCCTTTTCCGTTACCAAAATCACCAGACTCATCAATATAAATTTTTAATAAATTTGCTACTTTTAATACTGTCATGTTGTAAAACTATCTATATGATTTTTATAACATCATATTTTTCTCCCTTCACTTATATTATTGTAAAAAAATCTCGAATTTCCTTTTTTTTCACGAAATTTCTTTAAAAAAAGAACACATTTGTTGTAAAAATAAAAAAATAACGAGGTAATAGATAAATTTCGTAAAATTTATCATCCTCGTTTTTAGTTTGGATAAAATCCCAGATAATCTTTGTCTTCTATCTTCCCTAGTATATAGTCTTAACCATATATTCATTCAAGTTATAGAAGGCTTAAGGCGAACCGCAATCGTATCGTTCACATTGTCAGTGTTCAAGTTGCCGTCCGAATTCACATTCCACGCATTGTAATAATTGCCGTTATAGCCATACCTAACATCTATATCAAGATTACCTACTTATATTATCGCATTAATTTTATTTATTTAATATAAAAAGACAATTAACTATTTACATTGAGTATCTTATTTGATATAATGTTTTTATTAAGAGATACAATGTCTCTTCCGAGCCAGTTAAGTGGCTCGCCCCGCGTAGGTGCTAGGCGCCGCTTATAATTGCAACCTTTATTGGTTGCTTTTATAATGATTCAATTATTAAAATTTCAATTTTTTAAATTTACTACTTTACATTATGTATCATTTATTGTATAATTAATTCATTAAAGGAATATAATATAAATAGAACTATTTATATTTATTCTATCCGAGCCAGTTAAGTGGCTCGCCCTCAAGCAAGTGCAATGCACCGCTTTATAATCGCAGCCGTATTGGTTGCTTTTATAATGTCATAATAAATTTTTTTGCTTTACTTTGTGTATCAATTATAGTATAATTAAGTTGTTAAGAAAATATAATACTATTATTGAACTTGTATTATATTTCTATTTGCGAGCCAGTTAAGTGGCTCGGCCAACGCAGGTGCATTGCATTGCTTAAAAGAATAGCCTTTGGCTATTTTTTTAATTTCATTAATAACAATTCATTAATTACTTTTTTTATTTTCATATTAGAAAAGAAATATTTTTCATCACTAGTAAATGATATTTTATTTTTAAATTTATAATCTAATCTATCTATAAATGTTAACATATCCGCTACTTGAAATAATCTATTTTCAACATGATCAAATTCTTTTATATGTTCATAATTTTCGAAGTTTTCTTTAAATACTTTATCAATTACCTTTCCTAAATCTTTTTGACCATTGTCATAATAAACTTTTATTTTATCGAACTTTTTAAAATATTTTTCATTTCTTTTAATCATATTATTTATTTCATTATATATTTTTCTTTTTAATATTCTTAAATTAGAGGAATATTTCTTATCTACAATAATAGTAAAATATTTAGCATCAATTTTTTTAGCAAACAAATATAAAGAATTAAAAATTCTTTTTCTTACATTTAAGGGTAACTTACTATATTCTCCCCTTTTACTAATTAAATTAGCTGTATGAATCATTCCTTTATATCCTATTCTTTCTAATCTTTTATTTAAACTATCTACTTCTTTACTTATATCATATTTTGGATTATATAAAACAAATGATACTCCATACAAATTAGAAGAACCTTTACTATTTCCTAAATCTCCAAATTCATCAATATGAATTTCTAATAAATTTGCTACTTTTAATGCTGTCATGTTGTAAAATATTTATATGATTTTTATAATATCATATATTTCTCCCTTCACTTATATTATTGTAAAAAAATCTCTGATTTCCTTTTTTTTCGCGAAATTTGTTTAAAAAAAGAACACATTTGTTGTAAAAACACATAAAAATAACGGAGTAATAGATATATTTCGTAAAATATATCATCTCCGTTTTTAGTTTGGAATTATATTCCTAGATAATCTTTGTCTTCTATCTTCCCTAGTATATAGCCATAGCCATATATTCATTCAAGTTATAGAAGGCTTAAGGCGAACCGCAAACGTATTGTTCACATTGTAACCGTTGTTCAAGTTGCCGTTATCATTCACAATCCACGCATTGTAATTGCCGTTGTTGTTGCCATACCTAATAACACTTATATCAAGATTACCTACTTATATTATACTATATTTTAATACTTTTATTTAATAGTTGTAATTGTGTATGGTTGTTGTTCAGTTCCAAATCCTATTAGTCCTGTTGTGGTTGCTAGATAGAATACTGGACGAACCGCCTGCTCAGCGGTCAAAGCCGGGTTATGCAGCCATCCCTCCTCACGAACACGCCACGCAGCATAATAGTTGTTGCTACTGAGTAAGCCATATCTACTCATGGTCCATTCCGCTACTACAGTATTTCCTGTTAATCCATTTTTTATGAATAACCAATTATCTGTTGATTTATCTTGATATGCATTTACGTAATCACTTTGATACATTAATCCTATTTGATATTGTCCTGTTGTTTTTATCTTTGTTTCTAATGAACTAGGATAATCAGAATGATAATCTCCTTTCCACCAATTTACTTCTACTATATATGGTTTTATTCTTACATCTATTGTACTTCCTGTATAAAATGTTTCATTTAAGTACTTTCTTGCGGTTGCATTTGTATTATCCCAATCGTAATTTGAACTATAACTACTTGCCCATTTTATACTTGTTCCGTCACTTGGTGGTGTGGCTTTTATTACCTTTAACATTCCTGCTTTTAAGCCTAAGTCTTTTTCTTCTGTTCCATCTGTTACTCCGATTATTCGATACATATTATCTGGATTTGTTTTGCATTTATCTGGATTCTCATCTGCACCTAAACATATATAATTATTTGTTACTTGGCTCGCGGTTCCCTTGAACCTATATAAACCTTGAACTGCGGTCCTATTCCCTTGTGTACCTCCAGCATAGTATGTCCCACCTTGGGAATCTAATACTTCTAAAGCTGGTCTTCCATTGGCAAAGTATAATGTGCAATATATTGTCTTTTTAGTGGTTATTGTTGCTGTATGATTTGTCTCTTCAAAACTTATATATTGTCCCGCATCAACTATTGTGTTTCCATCTTTATCTGTACATTTAGCTCCTGAATATAAATACTCACTTGTACTTGGCCATGCTGTTCTACTTGTATCTTCTTTATAAGTATAATCCGGTTGTTGAATCATTATAGAAAGTGTCTTATCTTTATTTTCAAATATATTTATTGTCTTAATATCTTGAAGTATTTGTGATTTATTTGGTTTAAATAAATTATAAACAAATATACTTTCTATTATAAGTATAAATACTATTCCAATAATCATTATTTTTCTTTTCACTTAATATTCCTCCTTAACTTGTTTTATCAAAATATGTATGACATATATTCTTTCCTGTGGTTGAAAATGTAAATCCTTTACTTGCATCATAATTCACTTCTGTTTGGATATTGTTTTGATTATTACATTCATAATCAGTCATTTCATAACCTTCTAGTACTGTATCTCCTAAAACATAATATTTATTATTTCTTACTGTTACAATGTCACCTGTGTCGGATTGTAAATAAATTATTACTTTTACATCTCCATCTTTTTCTTCATATGGTGTAAAGTTAAAACTATAATATATTCGACATACTACTTGTTTTGGTGTATTTTCACTTACTTTTATAGTTACTGTTCCATCTTCTTTTATTGAATAAGTTTTGTCTCCATCCATTTCATATGTGGCATCTGTTGGTATACAATTACTTCTTTTTTCATCTAATACATAATTACTTTTAACATCTAAAGGTGGAGTATCATATATATCATATTGTTTTAAATTAGTTCCACTTTGAATATAATATAAAACATTTACATCTGATGGTTGGTTTAAAGGGGAAGTATCTCCTTTACCAGTAAAGTTTCCTACTTTTCCCGTAAATATTGGAACTGGTCCAATTTCGTTATTATAATAAGCATGAGTATCCTTTATCATTAAAAAAGCAAATGTAATTACTGTTATTACAAATAATCCTAATAATATTCTCTTTATTGTTTTATTATCTAGTCTTTCTTTTATCATATCTAACCTCTAGTAATAAAATAGCACAATAAAAAGAAAATAACTTCAAAAATAGTACTTTCGTACTACTTTCGGTATATAAAACATTTAATTATAATATAATGCCCTTGTTAGAGCAAAAATTATGAAGATAAAAACTAGTGATTACAAAACTAACGAGATTTTTAAATTCATAAGACAAGGCTTAGGGTTAACTCAAAAACAACTTGCTGAGGATATTAAAATTAGTAAAAGTTCTGTAGAAAAATATGAAAAAGGTCTAGATAATTACACCTTTGAAACTCTTGTTAAAATAGCCAAAGAATATGATTTAGAAATCATTATCCAAAATAAAAAACGGTAACACCGCTTAATTTTTGTCGTACTCTTTTATTTTTTCTTCTAACCAAATTGGTAATTGTTCTTTTAAAGGTAAGAAGCCTTTTCTGGTTTCCTTTATGGGATTATTGGAATTACTAGCTTTATAATTAATATTCTTAATAGATAGTTTTAATTGTAAATTATCTTCATTAACATCTAATATTTGACAATAAATAGTTTCTCCTATTTTAACATAATCATGAATATCTTTAACATAATCATCAGATACCTCAGATATATGGATTAAACCATCATACCAAGGGTCTATATTAACAAATATCCCATATTTTTCAATACCCGTTACTTGGCCTTTAATTATATCGCCAACTTTATACTCCTCACTCATAAAAAACCATCTCTCTTTCATTATACCATAAAAAGAAAGACATTTTTAAATAAATGTAAATTACTTGACATGCTTTACAAAACATTAAATATTTCTTATAATTAAAGAAGTGATGATGTATGGAAGAAAAAATTAAAGAAATGATTGAAAATATAAGACCTTATTTAAATATGGATGGGGGCGACATTGAATTTATCAAATATGAAGATAAAGTTGTTTATATTAAATTATATGGGGCTTGTTCTAATTGTTTAGGACAAGACATAACTATTAATGATAATTTACTTAAAATGTTTCAGGAAGAAATACCCGAAATAGAAAGAATTATTAATGTTCCTCTTTAAGAAGCCAATCAATTCTTTCTAAATTGGTATATTTACTTATTTCATAGTAGGCTTCTTTTAAGAAATATTCATAATCCTCTACTTTATTAATTATCGGAATTAAATCCTCTTCATTACCATTGTTGTTCATAATGACTTCATAAATATCAAAATAATAAGATGGATATAATAGTCTTGCATATAACATATGGTAACTGTAAGGAGTTAATTTTTTTATTTTTAGATACATTTGTAAATCAAGTAAACTATCCTCCCCTTTAAAAAACTCACATTTTAGAAAACTTGCCACATCTCTTATTTCTAAATCAAAGATAAAACTTAAAGGATTTAAATAATTTAGAGAAGTATTAGGATAGAATATCCTTCTATGAGATAAAGTTATTTTATCATTTTCACTTAAACTCATAACTTTATTTATTTTATTCACATAACTAATGGCATTTTCGGCTAAACCTATATAATAACTAAATGAATCTAAAACTATTTTTTTATCTTTACCTAACTCTTTAATTTGATATTCAAAGTAGTCTACTTTTTTACTCCATAATTCTCCCCAATTATTCCGATATAATTTACTATTTAAACTATTTAATTTTAATTTATCTAAATATTCTAACATACCAATAAAATTAATTTCTTCATCTTTATTCATATTAAGTTTAAGTAAAATATAATTATTATCGGCTACTTTAGTTAAAGGACTATTAAATCTATTTAAAATAATTTCATGAACTCTTATTCCTTTTAATTTTAATTCTTTATTAACCTCTATTAAATCATTTAACTCTTCTAAAGTTCTATTAAAAAAGACAAAATAAAATTCATCCCCATTATAAACAAAACTAGTATTACTACTTTTTTCGACTACTTCTCTTACATCAAAATTATAATAATAGTTAATTATATCTTTCATACTATCATAATATGAAAAAAACTGAAATTTCTTTCAGTTTTATTGTTTCTTTTCTAATTCTCTTTCAAATTTTTGAACTAAAGCATCGAACATATTCTCACAAGCTTGCATGAAAGCTTCTTTTTGTTCTTTGAAAGCACTTTCGATAGGTTCAACCGTTGGAGTTACTGGTGATTCAGGCATTGTTGGTGCAACTGGAGTAACTACTTCTTGAGTTGGGGCAACTTGATCTGGTGTTGGCATTACAGGAGTCACAGGTGTTTCTGGTGCTACTGGAGTCTCTGGAACAACAGGTTCAACACTACTTACTGGAGCAACCTCAGGAGTAGGCTCACTACTTGGCATATTTATTCCTAAATCAATTGCCGGAGCCGTTGGATTTGGCATTGTTGGTTCCGCAACTGGTGCTTGATTTTCTACAACAGCATTATTAACTTCTGGCATTACACTAACTGTAGGATTTTCTACCGGTGGAACTTCAGGAGTTACCGGAGCACTTTGTTCCATAACTGGACTAACAGGCTCTGCTTGAACTGTTGGCTCAACTGGAGATTCTACTTTAGTCTCTTCTATTTGATAAGCATTCTTTAACGCATCAAATGACGGAAGTGGTAAAGTAAGTTGGGTATAATAAATATCATCTGCCATCATTTCAGGAGCAACTTTAATAAGTTCTACTTGACTACCCGCAATAATATTTTTTAAATACTCTTTAACTATTTGCCATTCATTTTGGTCTAATATTTTAACAAGTTTACCATTTTCTAATTTACAAACTAAAATAATTGGTAAACCCATGGAACCATTCATTTCATTATCTAATACTACATATTCTAAATTATTAGCTTTAAAGGCACATATTAATGGTTTTTCTACCACTGCCCCCGAAACTAAATTTAATTTTATCTTTGCCATCTTCTTCGTCAACCCTTTTCTACTATAACATTATAACAAAACTAACTTTGTTTTTCAACACCCTCATTGTTACTTATCTTTTTTAAAACAAAATGCTTGCAGCCATAAGCACAATTATTCTTTAAATAATCATCTAAATTTTTAATATTATTATGGCTTTTAAGATTTTTATTTCCTTCTTCATAAAAACCTTTTAATCTAACTTTACCATAAGCCCAATCCCCTACAATATAATCAAAATTATCATAGTAATCCGTAACAATTACATCTAAATCTAATTCACTTAAGGTATCGCCATAATCTTTAACTACTTCATAATCATTATCTTTAATTTTTATTTTCATCTTATCCCCCTAGAAAACAATAATTCCAAATATGGATATAACCATAATGGTAGTTACTATTATACCCATTACGAGTAAAATATCAACATATCCATTACCAGTTGTTATTAAACTTTTCTCTCTTTTAATTTCCTTTATTTTTTCTTCTAATAAATAATCTTTATTAATCGCATTTTCTTTGATATCTAATGATTCATATATTTCTTTATTTAATTTATCAACATCCCCGGATTCCATTTTACTTAAATCGGCAATACTTACATTAAATAGCTTATAAACATCAAATCCTAGTAAATCTTTTTCTTCGTGTTCTTTTTCTTTCTTCTTAATTTGCATGGCCATTTTATAATACTCGGCAATTTCATAAGGATCTTCGGTATTTCGAAAATTTTCGGATATTCTTAAATAATCACTAGTTCCAGGGGTATATAATAAATCAAAAAATTCTTTAATATCTTCATCACTATATTCAAAATTTATTCTTTTTAGATTAAATAAATCAATAATACATTTTTGAACTTCGACAAAGTAAGGATTTATTTCTCTTTTAATGGAAGCATCATTTTTCTTTTCAATTTGATAGTAGCCATCCATTAATCTTTTTAAATTGATAATCTCTTCATCTTTAGCCCCAAAACGTTTTAAATTAGTATCTAAGGCTTCTTCGTTACTCGTTTTATAAGGATTTATTATATCGGCTTCCCCATAAATATTAATAAGCATCCTGACTACCACCACTAAAAAGGTATTATAAAGAAGACTATTTGGTTTATCTTTACTGGCCAAATAATCCTCAATTGCTTTCGAAAATGCTGTATTAACAAATGGTTTCACACTCTCACCCTATTTTAATTATAACACACTTAAATCGCCATTGGAAGATACAAAATGTTGGAGGCTGCTTCAAAGGTATCACCATAAAACTCGGGAACACGCCCATTTACTACTAAAGAGGATATTAAAATATCATAATGAAATTTTTTGGTCTCTTTTACTAAAGGTGTAATATTTAATTTATCCATCTCAACAGTAATATAAACTTCGAGTAAAGCATTATTAAAACCATAATCGGTTACTTTCGTTTTCACATTGGTAAGTAAATTTTCACTAATATTTATTTTAACCGGTATTTTAGGTCCTAAATTATTTAAAAAGATATTTTGACTATTTAAAAAAATAGGAACATTTAAAATTAAACCATAGGGACTACTTTTTAAATATTCATCATAAGTTTGAACATCAATACTCCCCTTTTCTAAATCAATTAAACTATCCTTTAGTAATACGGATATTTCCGTTAAAAGTGCATAAGTTTTTTCTAAATCGTAATTAACTGCGAGAATGTTATCTTCTTTATCTTTAACGACATTTAAAATATTATTAATATTTTTTTTATTAATTACTTCATCGGTTATTAAATCGGTAAAGAATTGATAGACAACTTTATTGGTTTTTTCTTCAATAAATAAAGAGATATTTTGACTAACCATTTTACCCCACCATAAATACATTATAAGACTTATTAAAAAAGCTAAAAAAAATACAATACTAATTATTTTTAATATTGTATATTTTTGATGTTTTTTAGTTTTTAATCTCTTCATATTATATCTTATGAAAAATATAATGATTTAATTAATAAGCCTACTCCTACTAAGAAGACTAAAACAATTATTACAATTACAACTTTTAAGAAAATACCACTAGGTTCTAAATCACCTTTAAAGTCTTCTAAATCTTCAAAGTCTTTTTGTTTTAAAGCGTTTGATGAGGTATAGAAAGAATTAGTCATATCACTTTTATTTTCTTCTTCATCTTCGGTATCCATAACATCTTCTATTTCCGTTATTTCTTCTTTTAAGCCATCTAAGACTTCCGTATTATCATCACCCTTTAAATCACTTAATATATCTAATGAATTACTGATATCCTTTTCTTTAGAATTATTTTTACTTTCATTAAAGGCAATGGTATTTATTAAAGTCTTTAAATTTTCTTCTTCAAAAGAATCATTACTTGGTTTGATAACTTCTTCCGTTGTCGTATCTTCATCATCTAGATACTCTTCTTCCTCTTTTTCTTCCACTTCATCTTCCACATTTAAATTCTTTAAAATATCAAATTGGGTATTCCTTAATTTCTTTAATCTTTCTTCTTCGTAATTTTCTTGTTTTCCTTCTCTCGCTTTTTCTAAAACAACATTAATATCATACTCTTTGGTATCTTCAATTATCTTTTCGGGTTCTGTTTCTTCTTCTATCCGAATACTTCTTCTTTGCGCAGTTTCATTATACTTAGTATCAAGTATCTTTTTTATCTTTTCGACATCAATCTCGTTATTGTTTTCCCCAAGTAAAGTCGAATTACTCTTTATTTCAAAATTATCAATTTCATTTTTACTAATTTCTTTATATAATTCTTCATTACGATGATAACGGGTTGGCACTTCTTCTAAAGAAGAATCATAATATTTGTTCATTCTTGAACTCATAGTAAACACCTCATAGCATAATCATAACACAGATATTTTTATTTTTAAATATTTTCTTATTTTAAGTTGACAAAATAAGTATTTGTTTATTGCTTTTACCCTCTTTTTCTAATATAATTAAAAAAGGAGGAAACAAATGAAAAAGTTATATGTTAATAAAGAAGCCTGTATTGGCTGTGGTGTTTGTGTTGCAACTGACCCAGAACATTTCGATTTTGGCGATGATGGATTTTCTGAAGTAATCAGCCAAGATAACATTGATACCGAAAATGTAAAAATTGCCATGTCTTCTTGCCCTACTAATGCTATTAATTATGCCGAGGGTGCGGAAGACAAAGAAGATGCTTGTGCGGGATGTGACAAAAAAGAATGTTGTCATCACAATGAGGAAGATGATTTAGAAATTGATAGTGATTTCAATCCATCTGAAAGCGCTGCTTAAAAACTCCTATGGGAGTTTTTTTATTACTTGTAAATCATTAAACTTTTTATTTTATTAAGACAATCATCATTAGGAATAGAAGTGCCTTTTTCATAACTTATTAACGTTCTTTTAGCACAGCCAATTTTTTTAGCAAATGTTTTTTGAGATAATCCCAATTTATTACGTAGTTTAATTATGTCTTCTTTTGAAATGCCATAATTTTTATTATATAATTCAATGGCTTTTAATGATGACGCATTATCTAAATTTGAATTATAAACTAAATTATTACAATTGTTACAAAATCTTCTTGGCATAATAAATTTTATATCTTTTCCTCTTATTTTATATTTATGATTATGCTCTTTTACATAAGTTTCTTCACAATTACAAATATCACATTTCATAATAAATCCCTTCTAATTTAACTAATTAAACATTATCATAACTAATCTTTTTTGTCAACAACATTGATACAAAAATATCGATTTGTGTTGTATAAATATTGATATTAATTCTGATGGGTGATAAAATAAAAATATATGGAGATGATTTAAAATGACAAGTATTACTATTGAAGTTCCCAGTGATATTAAAAAAGAAGCAGAAAAATTATTTAACGATTTAGGCCTTGATATGAATACCGCAATTAATATGTTTTTGAAAAAAGCTATAATGGTGCAAGGTATTCCTTTTGACTTTGAAGACTTATTAAAAGAAAATGACTAATATTTCTAAAATTCATAAGAAATGAAAAAACAAATAAGTTGGTTGATTGCTTATTTGTTTTTTATTTCCTTATTTATCCAAGTCATAATTATATTTACAATAAAGTCTATTTCTTTATTAGTAAGTCTTCTATTAGAGGGTATATGATACCATTTTTCTAAACATTTCCGGCAACAAGTAGCGGTCGCGTGCTCCGCTATAAAAACGGGATGCCCTCTCATGGGAGTTTGTTTCCCATCATTTAAAATATCTTTGGGAGCTAGTCTTTTATTAATAAAATCATAAGCATGACTTTTTATCGTGTCTATTCCTTTTTCTTCTATATATAATTTATCTTTTTCTTTTAAATGAAAAGAAGACCGAAATTTAGATTTTGATAATTTAGTTAAATAATCATCTATAGTCATATAACTTTTTTACTTCACTTTCGGATAATGAACGATATTCTCCACTTTTTAAATCTCCTAGTTCTAGACAACCATATTTAGACCTATTTAATTTTAAAACATCATAACCCATATTTTCAAATAGTCTTCTTACAATATGGTTTCTACCTTCATGAATTGTTACTTCTACTAAAGAAGTAGTTTTTTCTTTGTCTTGTTTTTTAACTTTAAAATTATCAATAGAAACTCTTCTATTATCCACAAGAATACCTTTTCTTAAATTTTTAAAATCTTCTTCTTTTAAAATACCATTTATTTTAGCAATATAAGTTTTTTTTATTTGATGCCGAGGATGCATTAAAATATTAGCGAGAGTGCCATCATTAGTTAAAATAATTAAACCCGTGGTGTCATAATCAAGTCTTCCGACGGGATAAATTCTTGCACTAGTATCAATTAAATCAGTAACACATAATCTTTCCGCTTCATCATGGACACTACAAATAACTTCTCTTGGTTTATTTAACATATAATATTCTTTAATTACTCTTTTATTTAAAGTATGTCCTTCAACTTCAATAACATCATTACTATCTACTTTATAACCTAAAGTATCAATAACTTCACCATTAACTATTACTTTACCTTGTTTTATAAGTTCTTCGGCTTTTCTTCTCGAAGTATAACCAGCATCCGCAATGGCCTTTTGTAATCTTTCCATAAAACCACCACCAAAATTATACCAAAATACTTTCTAAAAGAAAAGATTAGTTAAAATAATCGCCGCGATTATCCCCATTAAATCCGCAAATAAACCACCCCATAAAGCATGTTTAATTTTAGTAATTTTAACTGTCCCAAAATAAAGAGCAATGACATAAATGGTCGTATCCGTACATCCTTGCAAAACGGAGGCTAGTCTTCCGATAAAAGAATCCGGACCAAAATTTTTAAAAATATCATTCATAATGGCTAAAGATGCCGTTCCGGAAACAGGACGAAGAAGAGCCATTGGGACTATTTCTAAAGGAACAGTAACACCCCCTAGAATGGGTTCAATTATTTTTAAAACAAAACCTAATACATTACTATCTAAAAAAATATTAATAGCAAAAATCATGGCAATAACGGCGGGAAAAATATTAAATGTGGTAACTAAACCTTCTTTAGCCCCTTCTAAAAAAGTATCATAAACATTAATTTTTTTCTTAACTCCGTAAAAGATAATTACCACCACAAAGATAGGTAAAATAATTTTCGATATTAATGCCATTTATCTTGCCTCTTTCTAATAAAATAATCTAAGGTTAAACCAGCAATGGAAGAAATAGTCGTGGCAATAATCGCCGGCATTATAATTTCGCCAGGATTTTGCGAATTATAAGCCACTCTTAAAGCCAAAATAGTTGTCGGAATTAAAGTAACTCCGGCGGTATTTAATATGAGAAAGGTAATCATCGCTGGGGTTGCGGTATCTTTCTTCGGATTTATCTTTTGGAGTTCATTCATTGCTTTTAATCCCGCTGGGGTTGCGGCACTTCCCAGTCCTAACATATTCGCCGCAATATTGGAAGATATATAACCTAAAGCTTTATTATCTTCGGGAACACTTGGAAATAATCTTTTTAATAAAGGTCTTAAAAGATGAGCAAATTTATCTAAAAGACCACTAACTTCGGCTATTTTTAAAATACCTGTCCAAAGAACAATAACCGGTAATAAGTTTAAAATTAAATCTAAAGCCTCATTAACTCCGGCTAAAATACTTTCATTAACTACCCCAATATTTCCACTAAAAAAAGAATAAATAATCCCTATACCAATTAAAAAGGCCCAAATATACCCCACCATTAGAACAACCACCTTTTAAATTTTTGCCATAAAGTTAACTTTTCTTCCTTTAATACTTCCACATAAATTGGTTCTTTATGATAAATATTACCATCTAATTTAACTAAAACATATCCTACTATATCATCACTTTGATAATCTTTTAATTTCATTAGATTAATATCTAAAGTAACATTCTTTAATTCATCTTTCTTTAAAGTCATAGAGAAATCATTTTTAACATACAATCTATCTTTATTATAATAAGACTCCCCTTTTATTTTAAATTTCTTTTTATTAATTAACTGATAACTTTTATAAGTTTTAAAAATACTATTATATAATTCTTCATGATCTTGAAAATCATTCGGATCATTTAAAGTTACCACAACAATGTTCATATTATTTTTACTACCTGTTGATACTAAAGTTCTTCTTGCTAGTTTCGTAAAACCTGTTTTACCTCCGGTTATATAATCATACTTTAATAATTTATTTTTATTATGCCACACATAAGTCTTATAATTAGTTTTAACCGTCTTTTCTTTAGTTTTAAATATTTCTCTAAAGGTTGGATTTTGCATTGCATATTTGGTAAGCTTAGCCATATCTAAAGCCGTTGATGTATTTGCATCCCCATTTGCTTCTTCTAAGCCATGCGGATTATAAAACTTACTATTAGTCATTTCTAAATTTGCGGCATAATCATTCATTAAATAAGCAAATTCCTCCACACTGCCCGAAATATATTCGGCAATTACTAAAGCCGCATCATTACCACTTCGAAGCATTAAGCCATATAATAAATCTCTTAAAGTTATTTTTTCTCCTTTTTCAATATAAATAGCACTTCCAAAGGCTTTATAAACAATGTCGGATACAATTATCTCTTCATCTAAATTACCTTTTTCAATCGCAATAATTGCGGTCATTATTTTCGTCGTACTAGCTATTAATTTTTTATCATCAATATTATATCCATATAATACTCTTCCCGTATCTAAATCCATGGCAATAGAAGAGGCAGCACTAATGGCAAATACTTTCAAAGGAAATAATAAAAACAATATGAATATAATTTTTTTCATTAAGCCCACCTATAAAAAATTATATGTTTATTCCATAAAAAAATGTTGAAGTTTATACCTTCAACACTTTAGATTTATTTTTCTTTTTTAGAAGTTGTCGTTTTCTTTTTGGGAGTTTCTTCTTTTTCTTCTAACTTTTCTGCGGCTTTCTTTAACATTTTAGCCGTATTTTTCTTAACTTCTTTGGCAGTTTTTTCCACAACTGGTGTTCCTTTTTCAATAGCTAAATCAACAAGTTCTTGCGCTTTAATTTTAACTTCTTGAGATTTATCCACTATCATTTGTTTAGCAGTTTCTTTATCTAAATCTTTAATGGTATTTTCTAATTCTTTAGTTTTAACAATAATAGCATTTTTTACTTCTTCAACATCAATACCTTTTGCTTTTTCAATTAAATTATTAATTGATTTAGATAATTCTTCTCTTGTTTCCTTTCCACTTTTAGGGGCTAGTAAAAATCCTAGTCCTAATCCAACACCTGCTCCTAATAAAAATTTTCCCTTCTTACTCATCTTCTTCACTCTCCATTTCTCTATCTTTATTTTTCATAAACAGTCTCATCATTAAATTTTCGATGGAATTAATTACAACAGAAATTATATCACTCATCTTATGGGAAATAGTTCCTAAAGTATCAAATACTGGTGATACTTTATTAATTTTATCATTAACAACATCTACTGCTTTTTCTACTTTATCTATTGTAATTATAATTTTTATTCCTAAAACTATTCCTACTATTATTAACATTATGAGTAAAATATAAATCACGATTGGTAAGAAACTACCTAAAAATTCCATTTAAATTACCCCTCCTCTCTTTCATCATACATTGAATCTATTAGTTCAAATAATTCATTATCTTTTGTTGTATCCATTGTGTCTTCTAAACTTTTATCATTTACCTTTTCTTCTTCAATCTTTTCTAATTCCTCTTCAATAACATCTAAGTTATTTGTCTTGGGAATTTCTAAAGTATCTTCTAAAGGTATCTCATCACTAGCACTCTCTAATAAATCATTAATGGTTTTATATTCTTTTTCACTCTTTTCTTCCTCTACTGTTATATTATCCTTTTCGTCAAAAAAGGTTACAACTGGTTCGGAAATTATATCACTAATCTTTGGTGCTTCTTCTAATTTTTCTTCTTTAACATCTGGAACAGGTTCAAAAGCCTTTTTTCTTACTTCTTCAAAACTAATTTTGTTTTTACCATTTTTAAATGTAATATCTTCTGCTTTATAATCTTGATTTAAGATACCATAAACGGGACTTATAATTGGGGAAGGTTTAAATTTCTTCTTTTCCGTTACTTCTTTTTCCACTCTCTCATAACGGCTTCTCTCATTTTTAGTTTCGACAATTCTTTTGCGTTCATACTCTAATACATTGGTACTTTTTGGTTTTTCTACATTACTTTGAAATTCTTCTTCATCAAAGGAAGGAAATTCAAAAGAATTTTCTTTCCTGAATAATTCTCTTTCACTTTCCACTCTTTCTTTCTTAACTTCAGGAACTTTTATTTCATTTTCTTTTAATGTATTTGTTTCACTAAAATGAAAACTTTCTGGTTGTCTTGCTTCTTCTTCCACTTTAGGAGTTCTAACCATTGGTTCCTCTTTTTTCTCTTCTCTTATTTTTATTGGTTCTGTGTATTCCTCTTCTTCAAATAAAACATCTTTTAATTTTTTAAATAAACTCATTTAGGTCACCTTCCTACATAATCTGTATCTTTATTATCTTCGGTATCTTCATTAGGATAATAATTACCATCTTCATAGTCTAAGATATTGGAATTATCTTCCGCATCCTCAAACATATCAAATACTTCTTCTGTATAATTTAATCTATCTTCTTTAAGAAGATTTTCAATTATGGTATCGTTATACGCTACACTCTTTAATATATTTACCGAATTAATCAAGGCTTCATTAATTAATTCTTCATCTACCATCACTTCTATTTTAGCATAATTATACATAATTTCAATCAGATATTTGTTATTTTCCCATAATTTAATCTCCACATAACCTTTTTTATTCTGATAATTTATCGTTGTACTATAAATAGCATCATCTTTCTTGGTATAATTTAAATCTTTTTTATTATAATAACTAATTAAATCTATATATAAGTAATAAGTAGCATTCTCACTATCGATAACGGCGGAATTTGACCATAATTCCTCAACTCTAAGACCTTTGGGTGTATAGAATTTATAACCTTTATTAAAAGTATTATAATTATTATTCTCTATACTCAAGGTATTAATTATATCATCATAAGATAGTTCTTTAACATTGGTGCAACCACTTAAAAATATAATAGCTATTAAACAAATTAATATTTTCATGACTTTCATAATTATATCTCCATAACCATTATATCACGTTTACTTGATTGCTTCAAAATATTTTATCTTAATTCCTTGATTTCGAAACTTTTCTTCATACTCAGTTAAGACATTTTGGGTATCTTCACTTTCTAAATCATAACTTATTTTCTTAAATTCATATCCATATTCTTTTAGGGAATCCAGGCTATATGCAAATAAATCATCATTATCCGTTTTCATAAATATTTTATTTTCACCTTTAAATAATTTATCATATAATGCTAAAAATTCCGGTGATGTAAGTCTTCTTTTAGCATGTTTTTTCTTTGGCCAAGGATCTGAAAAATTAAGATAAATGACTTCCACTTTTTCTTTTAATAATTCTTCTAAATTTTTAATATCACTAATAATTATTTTTAAATTAGGTAACCCTTCTTCTAACTCCATTATTTTCTTTATGGCAATACTGGCTACCGAAGAATACTTTTCAATTCCAATAAAATTAATATGATGGTATTTCCGAGCCATATTAATAATAAAGTTACCCTTACCCATCCCTATTTCAATATGAATAGGATAATCATTCTCAAAATTTATCTCATCTTTAATTAAAAAAGGACAACTTTCAATAACTTCATTCATATATTTAGGATTACGCATGCGCATTTTATCACTTCCCAATCTAAAACATATAATGTTGTAGGAGGTATTTTATGCGAAAAACAAGAAACTCTTTCTTTGGCGAAAGTAACTTTCAATCCTACAACCCAAACGTTAATGGTGCTCCCGCTCCTGGACCATACCAAATGGCCAGCAATTACTTTTATCAAGGGCCAAATCCCGTACCTAATAATTATACCACAGATAATATGAATAACGATATAGAAAGTAGACTTGCTAAAATTGAAAGACAATTAAATAGAATGGATTATCGTCTTAGTAAGTTGGAAAACAATGGTAATGTCATAACAGCAGATGATATTGAAACTAATACCACAAATATGTATATGCTATAACTCGGTATGCCGAGTTTTTTATTTGTTTTCTATTTTTTTATTATCTTCAATATATTTATAATTTAAGTTATTATTCTTTGTAACAACATTTCTTCCTAATTCTTTTTCTAAAGAATCTTTAGTAATTTTAGCAATTTTTCTTCCCCTTTTGGCTATTTCTTTATTTTGTTCTAACCCAAAAGGCTTATGTTCTTTAGCAAGTTCTCTTGTCGCAATTTCTCCTAAGTCAGTAAGGACAACTTCAATATCACTCATGTTATCTCTTAAAGATTCTTTATGAAGGCCTTTGAATTCTTTATATTCACTTGCTTTCATACCTGACCATTCTTTATATATTTCATTAGTAAGTATTCCATATTCATAATCTTTAGAAATACCACCTTCTTGCCATATATCGGTAAGTTTATTTCTATTTAGTATTCCTTTTAACCTAGCTTCAATCCATGATTCGGAATATCCTCTTTTACGATAATAGTTAATTGCCCTTTTAATTGCAATTTCAGGATCAAATACTTCATCTATTCTCTCACTTCCTAAATTGGCAAGCCATAATTTAAAAGGTTCTGCCTTTTTCGAAGGAATAGACTCTATAAGTCTAAATATTCCTTTAGTATCAAGTGTATCTGTTAAATAGTTTTTACCATCTTTAGCTTTCATTTTCAGTTGGTTAGTAATACTAACCAACTGACTTCCTTCATCGTTTAACTTACCTTTTAACCATTTCCAATAATTTCTTGATTTATCATAATTATTATCAGTTAATGCACTTATAACATCTACTACACTATAATAGTAATCATTTTTTTCACTATTCCATACACTTCTTATTTCTTTGCCTTCAAACAAATTGGTTATTGTTTCTAATTTTTCTTTATTCATTTCCATCACCCTCCATATGATATAATTATATCATACGAACATATGAATGTCAAGCAATTTTCATACTGATTTTTTAAAAATTTTTAGGCAATTAAAAAACCACCGAAGTGGTTTAATCATTTTTTGCTTAAACTCCTGTTGTAATTCCTATCGCACCATTTAGTGCGTTTTGACAAGTAGTACCATTTACATCTACTACACATTGAAGACATACATTGTAACCAGTATTAGAATTTTTATCAACAGTAATTAATTTTACGGCACTAAATAGAGCACTAACAATTGTTGGAATAAAGAACACAACAACTGCTGCAATAAATCTTTTAATTAATGTTGATACTGATTTATTAATAGCCTTTTCATCACTAGATACAACAGCTTTTCCTAAATCTACCATTCCTAAAACAATTAATAATAATGGAATAACTATTTTAAGAATTAAAACAACATAACCTAAAATTTGCCATAAATTTGAAGTTTCTACACAAAAATCTCCTAATAACATAAAAAAACCTTCTTTCTCTTTTTTCTTCTTATCTAAATTTTATCTAAATAATCTAAATATGTCAAGAAAATTACTCTATTTTTACTAATATTTACCACATTTTATCTTTATCAACTTCCAGTCTTGAAAAACCTAAAGCAATCAAAAATTCTTTAACTTTTTTATTATTATCCACTTTTTCATCTAAACAAGGAATATTAAAAAATACTTTACTACCACTTTCATATTCAAAATCTTTAACATCATTACTATCTAAAACACTCTTATTTAAAACTATTTTTTTATTTTTTAATTTTTCAAAGACTTTCCGATCATTTCTAATTAACTTATTTAATTTAATAATACCTGGTTCAATTAGATAAATTATTTCCGTACACATAGTTTCTGGTCCATCATTTAAATCTACCAAAACCACTTCGGCTTCACTATAGTTTGCAAGTTTAAATGTCGCATTCATAAAATCGGCACTTTCTAAAGTTTTATCGTTAAAATATTCAAAATCGGTACTATTGATTTCTAAAGCTTTAACTTTATAAGCTTCCTCTAAATGTTTTTTTAACATATAGATTAAAGTTGTGGCCCCAGCATGTTCCGTAACATTTTTAAAACCAATAACTCTTTGTTCTATTTTAACTTGATTTTCTTCTTCACGTTTTTTTCCTTTCATCCCCATCATTGGAGCCCCAGGATTTAAATTTTGATAACCCGCTACATCTTTATAAGAATTAGGATTATCAATTAGAAAAGGAATGGCTTCTATACTTCTCGTAAAATTATAAATACCAAAAGATACTAATTGCGACAAATAATTACCAGAATTAACTTTTGGTGAATCATCAAGTAGCAAAATAACTTTTTCCATATCAAAATTTAAAGATAATTCCCGCATAATATTTACATTTTCATAATTTTTAATCGCGGTTATATCAATAATCATTTTATTAAAGAAAAAATTAGTAAATTGACTAACTAAATCTTGAACTGTAAATTCCCCACTTATTGATTTAATAACATCAATATTTAAAGTTCCAAGTAAAGTCTGATATTTATTTGATACAATTACATTCATTTTAATTCCTCCTTAACTTTCTCTAAGTCCCTTAGTTTCCCCAGTTACTTGGAAAGTCATTAAATCTCCAAATATTGGTAAACCAAATTTAAAGAAAACTTTAATTGTTATAAAACTCTTACCACCTTTGGAAGTTGTTTTCATACAATAATAATATTTATCTTTGCCATTTCCACTTTTAGTTGCACTATCATCTAGGGAAGGTACTCCTACTTCATAACTTTCACATACCCCCATTGTATTATAACCATTATGACTTAGGAAGTTATTTATAATACTTACTGATTGGTCATTTACACCTTCATACTTTTCCAATATAAACATTGCTTCATTTTTCATCTTATAAGCTTTATTATACGTAATAGCCACTGTTATAAAAGCCGCAAAAATAAGAGTAAATAAAATAACCGCCTTAAAAATTGTTTCTGAACCTATCGCTTCTCTCATAAACACCTACCAAAACAATACTCTTGTTGAACCACTAACTTTAAAGTTAAATATGCTTCGCATTATAGGAATATCTAATTGATAAAATAAAATAACATCATAATAAACCATATTAGGTAAATCTTCTTTTGTTGGAGTACATTTTGACCCCTTACATTTTTCTTTTAAATCAGCTTGAAAAACATCAGATACTTTATTTACACCAATACAGTAGGCCGCATTTTGACCATTGCTATCTAAGACACCATTACGATTGTAACCTTGATATCCTTCTGGACAATTACCAGTAATTCGGTATCCTACTTTGTTTAGTTGTTCCGCAATGAGCTTATTAGTTTCTTCACTTAACGCCAAAGAAGAAGCACTTTCATTAGTACCTTCTGTTTCTATAATTGTTATAATTTCATCTTTAACTCCATAGGCTTTAGCTCTATTAATTGTTAAACACATAATACCTGTAAAAAGTAAAATAAAAACTATAACAATTTCGAATATAGGAATACCACCCATTGCTTCCCGCACTATCTCACTTCCTTAGCCTTTCCAAACACATTCAAATTCCGTATTAGGATCATCTCTTAAATGACATGTTACCATTTCACAATTTTTGTTCCCTTTGGAATCTTTCTTAGTACATTCATCACATATTGCCCGACTACAGTCAGCATTCATACTGTAGTTTCTTTTAATCATTGGCCACAGCGTATAGTAAAAAAAGGCCATAAAGACCCCAACGGCAATTACTACCACAACTGTAGCATTAAGCATACCAGTTGATTCTTTCATAAACTATTAACCGCCGTTGCCGCCAGCGCCGCCGCCTTTATTACTTGTTGTTGCTTGAGTACATTGTTTAGTATTTGTTGATCCACTATCTTTGTCAGTAAAAGTACAAGAACCTCCACCACAACTAATTGAGTTACCATCACTATCAGTCATACTATAAGTATCACCATTAGAAGCACTACAAGCACTTGTTAAAGTTAAACCTGTTTTAATAGTAGGCCAAATAATTAAATAAAAGAAAGCCATCAAAGCCGCAATTGCTACAACAGTAACAACAGTCATATTTAATTCACCAGTCGCTTCTTTCAAATTTATCTCCTCCTTTATTATCTAACTTTATTATACCTAAATATTAAAAAAATAGCAATTATATTTTTAAATTTAAAATAAAATTATTATTTCTTAACAAGTAATTGTCAAATAAAAGTATAAATATTAAAAAAATGAGATTGCTCTCACTTTTAAGTTATTATTTAATTTTAACTACATTTAGAATATTCTTCTGTCCAATTGTCGGCATTTTGTAATGCAATATCTTTATCAGTATAATCTTTTGTTTTTCCTTCAATTATTTTAAACTCATCATTCTTTTTAAAATATAAAGTATAACTTTTTTTCTTGTCTTTAGTTTCAACAATTACTTTACCAGAAAAAGTAGGTTCAGTATCTTCATCTTCGGAAGAACTATTACCACCACTATAAGCTGACACATCAATCAACTTTTGAATAGTAAAACAAGCTGTTTTAGTGCCATCTTCACTATTGGTTAATTTATCAGTTCCATCATTAGAAAATGTATACTCTCCTAAAGTGTATAAATTCATAACCATATCAGCAGCATCAACAGCATTAGAGGCCTCAATCCTAAATGCATCTTCTCTAGCCGTAGACATATAAGGTAATACTGTTGTGGTAGCTAATACCATAACAATGGCAAGTACAACAATAACTGCTAGTAATTCAATTAAAGTAAAACCTTTATTATTCTTCATAATTTATCCTATTAATCTACGCTAGATGAGGCTGGACAAGTAAATCCCGTATGAGATTCTTTATTATAATCTTTAACCATAGTATCTTTAACTTCGCCACCAGCACCATTGTCCACATATAATGTTTCATTATGCATTTTAATTTTATAAACATAGGCTTTACTAGGATTAGAAGTTATAACTTCTACATAGCCTTCATATTTACCTTCCCCTAAATCTTGTTTATCTTTTTGCCAAATACCTAAATCAACTAATTTGGCAAGTGAAAAACAATAATTACCATTGGGATAAGGTCTGTAATCATTACCTTCAGCTCCTAAGTCATCAGAAGTAATAGATCCTAAAAGTTTTAAAGTCATTGCTTCACTAGCCGCATTTATAGCCTCATTAGCTTCAACAGCAAATGTTTTAGTTCTGGCATTTTCCATATATGGTAAAACTGTCGTTGTGGCTAAAACCATAACAATAGCAAGTACGACAATAACTGCTAATAATTCAATTAAAGTAAAACCTTTCTTATTTTTAATAGTGTTCATATATTCACCTCTATTATTTTTCCTAATTTAATATTACAATAATTAGTTATTAATGTCAATTATAAAGCACTTCATTTTCGTTATTATTAGACATTTCAAACTCTAAAGTTTCCCTTGTTATATTTCCCACATTATCTTTAACACAAATAGAATAGTTTTTTCCATCTTCATATGGAAAAATATTACTTTCTTCCCATAAAACATTACTGCAATCTAAGGAAGTACCTAAATAATATTCTTTAATTCCCGAACCTATTCCATCATTTGCTATTATCTTTATTTTTCCTTCATTTATACTTTTTTTCATTTCTTCTATATCAATTTCGGGATTTTCATTATCTACTTTTAAATCAATACTAGATTTTAATCTTTTCACGGTATCTTCGGAATATATAGTCATTTGAAAGATATAAGTACCATTTATAACACGATTTTCAGTATCTAAATTTATTTTATTGCTACTTTCTTCTAAACCACTCGTACTCGACCAAATACATTTATTTAAATTACAATCAATATCTATATCATCACTTATAGCCTCTAAAGTAATACTTCCTTTTAAAAAGTTATCTAAATCTTCCACTACTTCGCCATTATTTAAGACATTTATCTTTATTAAAGAACTTTTTTCTTTTAAGACATTTAAATCACAATTATTATTTTCATCTAAATATTTTTCTTGGGTAAATTTGGCTTCATAATAATCACTTTCTTTTTGCATTTCCACTAAATAACAATTTAATACATCGGAATCAAGTGGACTTACTAAATGGTCACTTTCATCACCTTTTAAGTAACCCTCTTTAATTAAAGTATCGACATAGACGTATTCTTCCTTTGTATCACTAGCATACTTAGAGGCTGCAATTTCAATGTTTTTAAGCATATTTTGATAATGGCTTTTCTTAATTGAGGATGAAATATTATTGACTGTTGGTACCGCGATTAAAATAATTAAAGATAAAACAGTAATCGCCGCTAGTAACTCTAATATTGTAAACCCTTTTTTCATCCTATTCACCATTATAATTTTAACACAAAAACTAGCCTAAAGAAACATCTAACATCATCATTATGACAAATCCTAATATCGTAAAGAAACTAATAATATTTTGATGCTTTGATTTTTGACTTTCGGGAATTAGTTCCGATACGGCTACATAAATCATGGCACCTGCCGCAAAAGATAAAAAGAAAGGTAAAATATTTTTTACATAGATAACTAAGAAGCAGCCGATTAAACCCGCAATTGGTTCAACTATACCACTTAAAGCCCCATAAATAAAAGATTTAAAACGACTCATTCCTTCTCTTCTTAAAGGAAGACTAACCGCCGTTCCTTCGGGAAAATTTTGAATACCAACACCAACTGCTAACATAAAGGCTGAGGCCAGAGTGGCATCTTTAGCCCCACTTAATAAAGATCCAAAGGCAACCCCTATAGCAAGTCCTTCCGGAATATTATGTAAGGTGATGGAAAAAATTAACATTAAACTTCTTTTAATACCTTTAATATTTCCAACTATTTTTTTAGTTAAAAATTTATCAAATAATATATCACATAATATTAAAATAACACTACCAACAAAAAAGCCTAAAGAAACAATTAACCAAGCATTCATGCCATTATTATTGGCTGTATCAATCGCGGGATTTAAAAGTGACCAAAAAGAGGCCGAAATCATAATACCCGCCGATAATCCCATCATGGCATCTAAGATAGTTCCATTAACTTTTTTAAAGAAAAAAACTAAAGCTGCTCCTAAAGCTGTTATACCGAATGTCATTAGTGTAGCTAATAACACTTGAATATAAACATTTGCATTAATATAAAAATTTATCAAAATAAACACCCTATTATAATATATAAAAAAACATAAATAAATTGAGGGCAAAAAATAATGATATGTTTTTCATATCATTATCTAAAATATTATTTTAATTTGTCTAATTCTTCTTTTGATATTCCAGTTGATTTAATTATTACTTCTTCTTCTAATCCTAGTTCAAGCATATTCTTGGCAATGGCATTAGTTTTGTTTGTTTCTCCTTCTTCAATGCCTTCTAATTTACCTTCTTTTTTGGCTTCATTAACTCGCATTTGTTCTCTTATCTTAGCCTCTTCTTCTCTACTTATCTCTCTTCTAAATACAAAATCATCATTTAACTTTTCCACTTCTTCATCTACTCCCTTTATTAGCTTATCTACCTTTGCTAACTTTCTTAACTCCTCTTTATTAGCATCTAACATTACTAAATATATGTGGGTTTTATCACCTTTTATGTTTTTATCATACCACATATGCTTGTACTTAGCAATGTTTACGGTGATAATTTTAAAGCTTTCGCTGTATTTTATTCCTTTCTCATTTTGCACATAAAATACTTTCTTCTCTTCTTCTTTTTGACTCTCATTAAAATTTATATCGATATGTAATACTTCTAATTTTTCATCTATATCTTCGATATATTCTCCCCTTAATTTCTTTTGAGAGTACAAAGTTGTATAATATACTAAATTTCTTTCTTTAGTTACTTTATCAAAGTTTGTATTAAGCTCAATATTTAAAATTTGGTTATCTTTAGTCTTAACTAAAATATCTAATGTATTTACTTTACTTTTGACATTCTTAATTGGTAGTTCTGTAGGGACAAAACTAATTATCTTTACTTCTTCTTCTAAAATATCTGTTAATACTTTTTCTAAAACTTCTGGATTAACATCTATTACCTTTTTAAATACTCTATCATATTTTAAATGATAAAATTTATTTTCTTCATTTTCCCCATTTTGTTCTTTTAACACTTCTTCTTTTTCTTCAATCATTCAATTCTCCTTTTCTATTTTTTAGTATCTTTAATCAACTTTTTTATTCTTTTTTTACTTATAAAATTCAAGTCAATATTTTTCCTCCCTTCACTTATATTATTGTAAAAAAATCTCTGATTTCCTTTTTTTTCGTGAAATTTCTTTTGAAAAAGAACACATTTGTTGTAAAATCACAAAAAATAACGAGGTAATAGATTAGTTTCGTAAAACCAATCATCCTCGTTTTTAGTTTGGATAAAATCCTAGATAATCTTTGTCTTCTATCTTCCCTAGTATATAGTCTTAACCATATATTCATTCAAGTTATAGAAGGCTTTGGCGAACCGCATTCGTATTGTTCAAATTCCAGTTGTCCAAGTTGCCGTTATCATTCACATTCCACGCATTGTAATTGCCGTTACTGTTCTTGCCATACCTAACACTATATCAAGATTACCCACTTATATTATCGCATTAAATATTTAAAATTAATAGCCCAAAAAAATTGAGGTATTTCCTCAATCAAATTGTTCAATTTTATTCACTAGCCATTATTGTACATTCTTTGCCTTTTACCTCAATGGTAATATTAGCAGTTTTACCTGCAATAGAATTTTGAGCACCATTATCGGTTTTATTTTCTAAATATACTCCTGCTGAAATTGTAGAATTTCCACTTGGACCCTTTAAAGCAAAGGTTCCTGTCTTAGTTGTACCAGTAGTACTTAAATTACTAAGATCAACAGTTGTAGTATCACCAGAACCTTCTATGCCTGGACCTTTAAGTTTCAATGCTAAACCAGTAAATCCACTTATAGCACCGCTTGTAGATTTTACTGTAACTTCATAACCACAATTATATGTTACATCACTTCCACCATCTTTAATATTAGCATTAGCAATGGTATATAATTTTTCAATGTTCTTTCCACCATGAATTGATTCAGCATCAGTTAAGTCTTTTGAATCAGTTGCATTTAATGCATAATATGTTCCAGTATTATTTGACATCATATCGGCTGCACTTAATTTTAAAGTTAATGTTTCTCCACCTCCATCAATTACAATTGAACCTGGAGTGGCAGTTGTTACTGTTGCTTTAGTAGTTGTAGGGCCTCCACTTATACCTGTTGAAAAGTAAGCAAATGTCGCACCTACAACAGCCACAAGTAAAGTCGCTACTGCAACAATAGTAAGAATCATCGTGTTTTTCTTATCAAACATAATATCACCCTTTTTTAATAACTATATATTATTTTACTCTCTATACTATAAATTATAGCCTAAAGCAAAAAAAATCTCAATACTTATCATTATTAAAATGTAAAATTTTTACTATTTCCAACATTTTATTCTTCAAAAAAAAGAAGCCTAATGCTTCTAGTTTTAAATTATTTTACTATTCAGAAACTGAACATTCACCATTAGGTTCTACTTTTACTTGAACACTTAAATTTTGATTTGCAATTGCACTTTGATCTTCACTATCTTTGTTTGTTAAATACAAAGATGCTTTCAAAATAGCTTTTCCATCTACACTAGGTCCAGGTAACATAATATCTCCACCTAATATAACAGATTTACCAACCATAGTATCTGAGCCTGCCATTAAAGCCTTTTGAAGATCAACAGTTAATTTACTTCCGTCTCCATCCCATGTTGCTCCAACAACTCCAACACCATGATTACTAACAGCTTCACCATATAAATCTAATGAAACCCAACCTTCTTTTAATGTATTTTTTGTTATCATATCTCCATCAGCAGTTACAGTTACTCTTACAGGACATTTGTAAGTAGTTCCACTAGCACCTCCTGAATAATTTGCTTTTGAAATATCTATAGGTACAGATGTGCCATGTTCTCCTAAAGTATCTGTTTGGCCTGCAACAGCATAATATGGAGTATCTTCACCTTGTTTAGCCATATCTTCGGCAGTTAAACTTAAAGTTAAGTATTGTTCACCATTTATTATTGTCGCTGTACCTGCATCAACCGCAGTAACTGTACCTGTAATCGTTGCATCTTCCGTACTAGTAGTTAAACTAAAATAGGCAAAAGTAGCACCTACAACAGCAACAAGCAAAGTAGCCACAGCAATTACTGTTAACAACAACGTATTTTTCTTTTCCATTTTAAACTCCTTCCATTGCCAATTATAAATATAGATTTCCAAAGTTTATTTCAAAATAAAACTATTGAAAATCTAAAATTAGTTATTAATCGCCTGTTTGTAAAGTACATTCTCCTCCAGTTACATTTATCGTTACAGTTAATGTTTTACCTGCAACGTCATTTTGTGGAGCATCTACTTTATTTGTAAATGATAATACAGCGCTTAAAATATTAGCTGTTCCACTATAACCATCAGTATCTGGTGATTGCCCAGCCGTTGTAGCTTTAACCACCGCAGTACCTGTATATGTACCACCAGAAGTAACAATATCTTTAATATCAATATTTGAAGCATCTGGTTCTGTCGCACCTGAGCCTGTTAATTTTAATGTAGCCCATCCCGCTTGTAAGCTATCTTTCATTGTGCCTGAAACTGAAACTGTAACCGTTGTTTTACAAGAATACTCGGCATTTTCTTGAGCACCTTTTAAATCAACTTTTGCAATATTAATTGCATTACCAGTAGTTTTATTACTATCACCAGATGCAGAAGCATAATAAATTTTATCTCCTACACCCTTAACCATATCCTCAGCAGTAAGATTTAATGTTAAAGTATTATTTTCTCCCGTTATTGTTGCAGTACCTATCTTTGGAGTTGTTATTGTACCTGTTGTTTTGCTTTCTCCAGTAGCTGTTAAACTAAAATATGCAAATGTTGCTCCTACTACTGCTACTAATAATGTTGCTACTGCGATTACTGTCAGTAACATTGTATTTCTCTTCTTCCTCCTCCACCACCCCTCCACTCTTTTTCTTATTCCCTCTCTCTCTCTTTCTCGAACTAAAGTTTTTTTCTTCCCTCTCTCCCTATCCCTTTTCTTGTCACCTTTCCCTACCAAAGGGGGCCTCTATTATTTATCTTAACTTAAAACAAAAAGAACAGTTCTTCCACTTCTGTTACTGTTCTTAACATTTTTTCTTTTATAATAATTCACTCATATAAATTGGAATAAATAAAATATTATTTTCTATTTTTAAATCCTTTTGATAAATTACAATTGGAGTATCTAAATAATTCTTATATCTATTTATTAATTTATCTAAAGAAGAATGCGTAAATCTTTTTGAAGATTTAACTTCTATAGGAATAATATTATGTTTATTAGTTATTTCATTACTTGATATTAAGAAATCAATTTCCAATGTTTCTTTAGAATCTTCTCTATTATTTCTAGAAAAGAAATATAATTTCCTTTGATTACTAACTAACATTTGAGATACAATATTTTCCATAATCATACCTTCATTAAATGCTAAATCATCAAATAATATTTTTTTATATATGGCATTACTTACTATATTTTTTTCATTAAAAGTCATCGATAATAACAACCCAGTGTCAAACATATAACATTTTAAACTATTATTACTAATCATTTGTCCTAACCCAATATTTGGTTCAGTTGTATTATAAGCAATATTTACTAAGTCCGCATCTTCTAACCAAAAGAAAGCATCTTCATAATTTCGATACCTGGAATTTTCTGATAACAAAGAAATATTAAACTTTTTCTCATGTTTTTGTAATTGCGAAGGTATCATATCAAAAATCTTTTCTACTTTTAAATTTAATTCACCAGTATATTTTCTTATATCAGCTCTATATAATTTTAAAATAGTTCTTTTAATAAAATCAACTTTTTCAAAATCTCTTGAAATAGAGTATTCCTGTACTGCTTGAGGCATACCACCCACAATTAAATATTCTTTAAAATAGTCCATAGCTTTTCTATGTAGAGTTTGTCCCATTGGTCTTTTTTCATTATAACAAGTTTTTATATAATCCATTAATGTATCATTACCCATTGCCCATAAAAATTCTTCAAAATCCATAGGAACCATCTTTAAACTAACTTCTTCCGAAGGAATTAAAATACCTTGAACATTTTCCTTAATAGATATTAAAGATCCCGTTTCGATAAAATCATATCTTCCATCGGCAACTAGATGTTTAATGGCTCCTCTTGCTTTAGGACAAAATTGAATTTCATCAAATATAATTAAAGATTCTCTTTCATATAATTTTTTTTCATAATATTGAGATATATAAGTAAATAAATAATCAAGATTATCTAAATAATTATCAAATAACTCTTTTATTTCATTTGGGGCTTTATAAAAATCTATTAATATATAAGATTTATAATTTTCTTTAGCAAATTCTTCAACTATATAACTTTTACCTACTCTTCTTGCTCCTTCAATTAATAAAGCAGTTTT